>JAYFQW010000028.1 GCA_034926675.1 Clostridia bacterium
GATCCAGAACAGGCTTGATCACACCATTGCCAACCTGGCCACATCGAGTGAGAACCTGACGGCGGCCGAGAGCCGCATCCGTGACGTCGACATCGCAGTGGAGATGATGAGCTTCACGAAGTACCAGATCCTGAGCCAGGCCTCCACCGCGATGCTCGCTCAGGCTAACCAGAAACCCCAGGCTGTGCTGCAACTGCTCAGGTAGTGTGCGAGTTGCGCGCAGAGGCCAGTCCGCAGGGCTAAGGCTCTTCCCGGTGTGACGCAGGCGGTCTGGTCGCTTCCAGCGGACTGGCGTTCCTCTAACTAATCCATGGCATCTGCCGATACTGTAACCAATGAACGGTTCAACCCAGGAAGCATAGAGCCGGCCCCCAAGGATGCGGGGCGCATGGGCACAAGGAGGTAGTACAGAAATGAGGATCAACCACAACCTCTCCGCGCTGAACGCGTGGAAGAACCTGGTCACCAATGACGACGGCCAGAACAAGACCCTGGAGAAGCTGTCGAGCGGACTGAGGATCGGCAGAGCGGCTGATGATGCAGCCGGGCTATCCATCTCGGAGAAGATGAGGGGCCAGATCAAAGGGCTGAACCAGGCATCGCGAAACGCCCAGGACGGGATATCGCTCCTGCAGACCGCTGAGGGCGCCCTCGGAGAGACCCATTCGATCCTTCAGAGGATGAGAGAGCTGGCGGTGCAGTCTGCATCCGACACCGTGACTGATAAGGACCGCGTGGAGATTCAGAAGGAAGTCGACGCGCTGGCGGTGGAGATCACTCGCATCGCCGATACCACGGAGTTCAACACTCAGAAGCTGCTGAACGGCGACTATTCTAGCAAGATAATCCATATCGGCGCGAACGCGTCTCAGAGCCTCACAGTGAACATCTCCGCGACGGCGTCCACCAACCTCTCAGTTGGAGGCGCGGTAGCCGCCCAGGATCTCTTTGATCACCAGGTCACAGGGTCGATGACGATGTCGATGACTGGGACTAGGAACCAGACTGACACGACCAGGATCAGAGTGACCGTGGATGGGACTGCAACCAACAAGACACTCGCAGAGTATGACGCATCCACCGGCACATGGACCGACAAAGAGACTGTGGCCGTGGGCAACAACTTTGCTGCCTGGGAGGGCGTCACCATCAGCACTCTGGCCCACACGGCCAATTCCGTGACCGAGTCCTACATCATGGGTTCGGCGAGCGGCATCCATGTGGAAAGCCAGTGGGGTGCAAACCAGTCGATTTCGGTCATCAACACCGCGATCAACACGGTATCGAGCGAGCGCTCCAAGCTCGGCGCGATCCAGAACAGGCTTGACCACACCATCGCTAACCTGGCCACATCGAGTGAGAACCTGACGGCTGCCGAGAGCCGCATCCGAGACGTCGACATCGCAGTCGAGATGATGAGCTTCACAAAGTATCAGATCCTGAGCCAGGCCTCCACTGCGATGCTCGCTCAGGCGAACCAGAAGCCCCAGGCCGTGCTGCAGCTGCTGAGATAGCTGGCAAGCAGCGTGTGAGCGGGTTTCCTTGATGCAACTGCGACGGCTAGGGGAATCCTGATTAATCGCAGAGCGATCCTCCCGCAAGGACGCGGGGGTAAGAACACAGGGAGGTAAATGCAATGAGGATCAACCACAACCTATCCGCGCTGAACGCGTGGAAGAACCTGGTCACGAATGACGATGGCCAGAACAAGACCCTGGAGAAGCTGTCGAGCGGGTTGAGGATTGGACGCGCGGCCGACGATGCAGCTGGGCTGTCCATCTCGGAGAAGATGAGGGGCCAGATCAAAGGGTTGAACCAGGCGTCCCGGAATGCCCAGGACGGCATCTCCCTCCTGCAGACGGCAGAAGGCGCCCTCGGCGAGACTCATTCCATCCTTCAGAGGATGAGAGAGCTGGCTGTGCAGTCCGCATCCGACACCGTGACGGATGCTGACAGAATCCAGATCCAAAAGGAAGTGGATGCACTCACAGTCGAGATCACCCGCATCGGCAACAACACCGAGTTCAACACGCAGACGCTGATGGACGGGAGCTTCTCGAACAAGGTGATCCACATCGGGGCGAACGAGGACCAGAAGCTTACCGTGGGCATCGCTGACATGCGAGCGGCCTCAGCGCAGCTCGCGGTGACCGGCGGCACCACGTTCGACAGCTTCTCCGGAACCCGCACTGCAGGCGTCGGGGCCATGAGCCTCTCTGGGAAGTACAACCATACTACCGACGCTGGCACTTTCACATTCGCCTTTGTGGCGAACGGTGGAAACGTGGATGTCACAGTCACTGATAGTGGTGGTGGGAACAGCTCAGCGCAGACGATTACTGCTGGGACTGGCAGCTTCGCCTGGAGGGGAGTCACGTTCTCCTTCTCAGGCGTATCAGCGGCATCCACTTTCAGTGCGGTGTCCATCGACAACGATTCCTTCGGCATCAACGTCTCCACGCAGAGCACCGCTAATGCTGCGATCACCACCATAAACACTGCGATCAACAATGTGTCCGGCGAGCGTTCCAAGCTTGGCGCGATCCAGAACAGGCTTGATCACACCATCGCCAACCTGGCCACGTCGAGCGAGAACCTGACAGCGGCCGAGTCGCGTATCCGCGACGTCGACATTGCCGTCGAGATGATGAGCTTCACTAAGTATCAGATCCTGAGCCAGGCCTCCACGGCAATGCTTGCGCAGGCGAACCAGAAGCCCCAGGCGGTGCTGCAGCTGCTCAGGTAACCCTGGTATCGACCGTGCGACCTGCCTGGTGCGATCCTAGTGAATCGACTGGGGGCGGGCCGGCCCCGTCCCCGCGCGAACAACTCACAGCGTGATCCGGATTTCCGGGGCTCAGCCCACCCGCACGGATGTGGGAACAAGGGCACAAGGAGGTAGCCGAAAATGAGAATCAACCACAACATCTCCGCGCTGAACGCATGGAAGAACCTGGTTACAAATGACGAGGGCCAGAACAAGACCTTAGAGAAGCTGTCGAGCGGTGTTAGGATCGGGCGGGCAGCCGACGACGCGGCGGGGCTATCCATCTCAGAGAAGATGCGCGGCCAGATCAAGGGGCTGAACCAGGCGTCAAGGAATGCTCAGGATGGCATCTCCCTCCTGCAGACGGCTGAAGGCGCTCTCGGAGAGACCCACTCAATCCTTCAGAGAATGAGGGAACTGGCGGTTCAGTCGGCTTCCGATACCGTGACAGATGCTGATCGGGGCGAGATCCAAAAGGAAGCCGATGCACTGAGAGTGGAGATCGACCGGATCTCGACTGACACTGAGTTCAACACACAGAAACTGCTCAATGGGACGTTCTCTGCGAAGATCGTTCATATCGGCGCGAACGCAGGCCAGAGCCTGTCGGTGACCATTTCCAATATGAACGCCACATCGCTCAGCGTCAATGGCGCCACTGCCACGGATGGCATCGACATGAACGACCAGGTTGCAGCTAACACCGCGATCACTACTATCAACACCGCGATCAACACCGTGTCCAGCGAGCGCTCGAAGCTCGGCGCAATTCAGAACAGGCTTGACCACACCATCGCGAACCTGGCCACGTCGAGTGAGAACCTGACAGCAGCCGAGTCGCGCATCCGCGACGTCGACATCGCAGTCGAGATGATGAGCTTCACCAAGTATCAGATTCTGAGCCAGGCCTCCACGGCAATGCTTGCACAGGCGAACCAGAAGCCACAGGCGGTTCTGCAATTGCTCAGGTAACAGGAACATCGTTTCATGCACATCACAGCGAGGGGCGGTCACAGGGCCGCCCCTCTGGCTGTGATTACTTTGGCAGGTCTTGAGAGTTGCATGTCGAATACTCGGTGAAGAGCGCGATCCACTGGAGGGATGCACATGCTCGTTCTCACACGGAAGGCGAAACAGAGCATCATGATTGGCGATGCGATTGAGATCACCATCGTAGAGGTCAAGGGAGATGCAGTGAAGATCGCTATCGACGCCCCGCGTGAGGTCCCGGTGCACCGGAAAGAGGTGTACGAGGAGATCCAACGGGAGAACAAAACCGCGTCATCGGTGTCACTTGAAGATGCTGCCGCCATCGACAGGCTGCTTGGTGGGAAGTAACCTGGCTGGGTTCGCCCAGCATGCGACCGTTGCAGCCGCGCGCCCGCGCGTCGCAGGGGATCTGCTGCCGGAAGCGCTGTGACCCTAATATCTGCGCCGGTATTGCCGATAACAATGCCAGGGAAGTCTTGCGGCCCTGTGCGGTTGGCAATATCGGCGTTTCGTCTTGCCAGGCCGGCATCGAGTCAGGCGGGACTCATCGGGTTAGGCATGGAGGCCGGCCCATACCGGGATGTCAGGGAGGTGGATAACGTGTGTCCTGAGAAAATCACAGGCATTGCTGCCATAGACTCTCAATCCACGCGTACCGGCTGGAACTGGGAGACAGTCAGGAACGTGAACGAGATCGGAACGCAGGTCAGGCGCGCCAACAACGCTCTGGCAGCCTTTGACGTGCAGGCGAAGTTCTCGGTTCACCAGGGTACCGGCCAGATCATGGTGAGGATCGAGAATACTGAAACAGGTGAGCTCATCAGAGAGATACCACCTGAGAAATTCCTTGACCTAATAGCGAAGATGCGTGAACTCACTGCAGGTGTGGTCGACAAGCACGCCTAATGCGGATGGAGGTGAGCGTCAATGACTGACCGAATGAGAATCTCGGGGCTCTCAACTGGCTACGATACGACAGCCGTCATCGACCAGCTGATGGCCATTGAGCGCAGGCCCGTGCTGCAAATGCAGCAGAAACAGAATAAGATCAAGTCCAGGGCGGACGCCTGGCGCGATATCGCCACGAGGCTTTCGGCCTTGAAGACTCGGGCGACGTCTCTCAAGTCGGCCGCGACGATAAACGCGAAATCCGCGTCCACCTCTAGCGCGTCGGTCGTGGCTGCTACTGCGTCGGCTGGCGCGGCCAACGGAGTTCACAAGGTGTGGGTGGATCGCATGGCGACGTCCACGAAGATCGTCGCCAATGGTCAGCTTGGGCGGGCGTTGGAAGTTGGCGCGAAGCTGGCTGAGGCAGGCTTCTCCACAGCCCCCACTGTCGGCGCGTTCACCGTTAGCGGCAAGGTGATACGGATAGACTCAGATACGGTCATGAGCGATGGAGTCGACAATGCCGGGTCGAACTCGATCCTTGGAAAGATCAACAACTCAGGCGCTGGCGCAATAGCATCCATGGAGAATAACCGCCTGGTCCTGAGATCTGCCTCAGGGCAGATCCGCCTGGGCAGCGGCGCCGATACTAGCAACTTCCTCACTGCTGCGAAGCTGCTTGGAGCTGGAAACAGTGCAATGGTTACGTCTGGCGTCGCCGAACATGCCACCGAGGTGGGCAAGATCGCTGCCGATGTTGCTTCTGGAGCTAAGATCACCTTCTCCTATCGGGGAAACTCGTACACCACTGACTCTGCCGACATTACCGGCGGGGCAGCGGGCGTGACCAGCGTGACTGATATGGCCTCCCAGATAGAGGCCGCGCTGAATAAGGCGATCGGCGCTGCGGGCTCAGTGAAGGTCTCGGCAAGCGATGGCCTTGGTGGAGGGGCGCAGGCAGGCGACGGCAGGTTCGTCATTACTGATTCCGCAACCGATGGAACACTTTCGTTCTCCCAGGTCACAGATGCGGGCCTCGGAAGCTTGCTGGAGTCGGGCGGCGCCACGAGCGGGGCCATGATGGCTAGCTTCGGAAACCTCGGCACTACCAAGACTACAGCGGCGCTCTCCAAGGCGCGCCTTGGCGTGGATCTCATGGATTCGGCGACAGGTGGAGTGGCAGAGGGTGACACCGAGGGCAAGCTCGCTGCGGCGCTCGAGGGAACTGAGACCGTCAAGTTCGTGTATCATGGGACAGAATACACAACCGCCGCGCTCGCTGCGGGCGACGATATGCAGGCAGTGGCCGCGGACCTTGAGGCCCGGATGAATGAGGCCGCTGGTCTCGAGGCTGGCACGATTCGGGTCAGGACTGCGGGCATCAACGGATCCAAGAACGACATGTTTGTGGTGACGGATACCGCAACTCCGGTCGGTTCGACATCGAATTCGATTACCATAGGGGATGCGCCGGGGGCCTTGAAGCTGGGCGCTGGCGACGGCGCGACGAACAAGGGAGTATTCCTAGTGAATGGCGTCGCGATCAAGTACGACAAGTACAGTGATGCAGTGAACGACATCCTGAACAGGATCAACTCCTCTACGGCGAACGTTGCGGCTGCCTACGACGCGCTGAATGATAGGATCTCTCTCACTGCCAAGTACACTGGGGAGATCGCCGTCGCCCTCGATGATGTGGGCGGCAACTTCCTTGGGGCGGCGAGGGTTCTCGGTGCAGAGCAGGATTACGGTGACAATGCGCTCTACAGAATCGACACTGTGAACGGCGGACAGCAGATGTCCTCTGCGTCCAACACGATATCGGGTGTGATCACCAACGTGAACCTCACACTCAAGGAGATCAGCAAGGACCCAGTCACGGTCACGGTATCGCAGAACGTGGACGCAGGTTACGGCGCGATCAAGTCGTTTGTCGACCAGTACAACTCGGTGATGGACATGATATCCACGCTGACCGCCTACGACAAGGATACCAGGACTGCAGGGGCTCTCCAGGGCAATAGCTCTGTTCGCGGCATACAGACAAGGCTGCGTCAGATGGTGTCAACGGCAGTTGACGGCCTGCCGGAAGGTGTGGACTCTCTTCTGGCGATCGGAATCTCCACTGGGGCGGTAGGCCAAGCGAATGGCAAGTCGAACGCACTCACTATCGATGACGCTAAGCTGAAACGTCTTCTCGAGACCGACTCCGATACAGTGGCGCAAGTGTTCAACTCCGCCAACGGCGGGATCTCCGGGCTGTTTGAGAAGTACGTGGATGAGCTTGTCAAGGGCGGCACTGGTCTGATATCGAAAACCCAGGGCCTCCTCAAGGATCAGACCAGAGACGTCGACAACCGCATCAAGGACATGGAGACCCGCCTTGCAAGGAAGCGGGAGAACCTCGTGAATCAGTTCACCCAGATGGAGAAGGTGCTCTCCTCTATGCAGCAGCAGCAGTCCTGGATGACATCACAATTCAACTCTATGGGGATATAGTGTGAGCATCGGCAGTTCGATGGCGGAAACGACATGACCAGAGGCGAGAGGCATTCATGGATCCAGGGGCCAGCAGGCCAAGAGAGACATGCGAGGGTGATGATTCGGATGATGGCGACTCCATACAACAGGTACCTTGAGACTCAGGTTCAGACGGCTCCGCCCGAGAACCTCGTCCTGATGCTATACGATGGCGCCATCAGGTTTGCTAACCAGGCCAAACTGGATCTAGCTGAGGGCAAGAGGGAGTCGGCGCACAAGAACCTCACCAGGGGCCAGGATATCCTGAGCGAACTCATGGGTTCACTCAACATGGATGCCGGCGATATCGCCGTGAACCTGTTCAAGCTATATGAGTACATGCAGTACAGGCTGGTTCAGGCGAACGTACAGAGGTCGATAGAGCCAATCGATGAGGTCGTGAGAATGCTCGGAGAGCTTCGCGAGACGTGGTTCGAGGCTATCCGTGATTACCGCGGCAAGATCGCGCGGGCGGGGGGGCAATGAGTTGACTTGTTCGACGCCAGATGTGGAACTGATAGAACGGATTCACTCGTTTCGCGAGGATGAGCTCGCACAATACACTGCAATGCTCAGGCTGTCGGGTGTGCAGCGAGAGTTGATCCAGGCTGGTGATACGGATGCTCTCGCTCGTGCTACTGAGGAGAAAGCTCGGGTCATTGCCCAGATAGATGCGATCAGCCGGAAGATAGCCGGGCTTCTGGGCCAGCTTGGGGCGGCGCGGGGGAGCGCGCACGACGTGCATCCCTGCTTGCACCCGGAGATGGGCGCGGCAGTTGCGTGTCAGCTGAACGTGAAGATTGCCAAGGTGATGGCGGAGATCCTCGTCGCTGAGCGGGAGAATCAGGCTATGCTGGAGAGGGCCATCAATGCTGTGCAGGAAGAGATCAAAGGGGTGGCCTCCGGCGGGAAGGCAGTCCGCGCCTACTGGGGGCGAGGCGCCGGAACGGCTGGCTTTGGATCTGGGGGCGCCACAGTGATCGATGAGAACCTGTAGTGGTCTCAGGGGGCAACGTAGCATGGTCGCCAGTACGGAATTCGTACAGGTTCGTCGGTCAACCAGTACGGAATTCGTACGACTCTGGGCCTAATTCGCCGCCAATCAGACTCCAGGGAGAGAACATCGGCCCAGATGATGTAAATTAGTCCCCCCAAATCTGCCTTTCAGCGCTCTTGTGCACGAATCCTCCGGTCTTCTGGGATCACACACCGGTTTTGCCTTCAGCGACGTACGGAATCCGTACAGGTGTCCCTTGTTCCCCGTACGAAATCCGTACTGGGTCTCTGGAAGTTGGATGTGCTGCAGGAATCCACATTTCATTGAAGAATTCCAACTAATATAGACAAGACTCGGATAGGGGACTGGCTGATGGCAGAAGAGACGAACCGCAGCGGTCCAGTTGCGGTGGGCCGCGTGCTGATTGTTGACGATGAGGTTAACATGCAGGTGGTTCTATCTGGCGCATTCGAGGATGCTGGACATGCAGTCCAGACGGCCTCAAACGGGACGGAAGCTACGGAACGATTGAGGGAATCCGATTTCGACCTGATAATCTTGGATCTCCGCCTTCCGGACATGTCGGGGATTGATGTGTTCAGAATCGCACGCGGGCTGCGCCCCGGGATTGTGGTGATCATGGTCACCGCTTACTCTTCAGTCGAGACTGCCATTCAAGCTCTCAAAATGGGCGCATATGATTACGTGATCAAGCCGTTCAACGTTGAAAAACTCCTGATGATGGCTGCGAATGCCATAGCAGGCCGGCATCATGCGGGCAAGCCAGATCGGAGCTTGGCATCGTCTGCAGTGGCAACGGCCGGGCATGAGGAGTTTGAAGGCGTTATCGGGGCATCTCCGCAGATGCGGAAGGTCATGGAGATGGTTCGGGACCTAGCGCCCACAAATGCTACAGTGCTGATATATGGTGAGAGCGGAACAGGAAAGGAACTGCTCGCCGACTACATACACAAGATGAGCCTTCGCGCGGGCCGTCCACTTGTCAAGGTGAACTGCGCCGCGATTCCGGAGTCGCTTCTCGAATCTGAGATGTTCGGCCATGAGAAGGGCGCCTTCACGCACGCGGTGTCGCGTCGATTCGGGCGGTTCGAGGTTGCGAACTCCGGCACGATATTCCTTGACGAGATAGGGGAGATGTCCCCTGCTATGCAGGCCAAGCTCCTCCGCGTCCTGCAGGAGAAGGAGTTCGAGCGAGTGGGCGGCACTGAGACAGTGAAAGTGGATGTCCGCGTGATCGCAGCCACCAATCGCAACCTCCGACAGGCCATTGCTGAGGGCGCTTTTCGCGAAGACCTGTACTACAGGCTTTCCGTAGTTCCGCTGTTCATGCCACCCCTCAGACAGCGAATGCAAGACATACCCATGCTGGTATCTCGGTTCATCGACAAGTACAATCGCGAATTCGGAAGGACCGCAAGAGGGCTGTCGCCAGAGGCCGCCCAGGCTGTTGCGGCTTACGCCTGGCCTGGCAACATCCGAGAGTTGGAGAATGCAATAGAGCGGGCAGTGCTCCTCTCCCGTGGCGACCTGCTCACCCCGGAGTACCTTCACCTGGGGCAAGATCCCGGTGACGCCATGTGCGGCCTGCGCACGATTGCATCCTCGGCGAATGGCGCAGGCGTTACGCCGGTTCAGGCTGGGCGGTCGATGGCCTCAGGCGTTCTCTTGCACTCTAGTTTGGCGTCAACCGCTGCCGGATCCGAATTCGTGGCAGCCAGCACCCGCTCCTCTGCAGTTGCGTCTGAATCCGGATTTGCGTCCGTGTCCTCATTTGCTCCTTCGCGGGCCTCTTGGCTCGCATACACACACGCATCCGCAGCCCCGCTCGCCCCTGGCTCGAATGGCCCAAACGAGCTCGCCGCTATCAGCCCGGGAGTCGAGTCGGAGGCAGCGTCTGCTGCTGGAGACGCGTTTTCGCTAGATGAGATGGAGCGGCGCCACATCAGGGCGGTGCTTGAGCAGACTGGCGAGAACAGGACGCAGGCTGCGAAGATACTCGGAATCACCAGGCGGACTCTTCTGAACAAGATCAACAAATATGGGCTCTGAGTGATACGATTCCACCGGTCTGTGCAGGTCAAATGGTCCATGCTATCAGGAGGTTTCGCAGGTGGCAATGAGGATGGGGCCCAGAGTATCGTTGGTTCCGGGTGTTGTTGCCTTGGCCACGAGCTTGATCGGCGCGACAGTGCAACTATGGTTCGTGCGCAACGTTGGATTGTGGGCAATTGTCGCCTACATTGGCTTGGCAGGCATCGAGATTGCGGCTATTGCACACTACATCGCTGTCGACCGCAGATACATCGTGAAGCAACAAGCAGTGGCAGAGCAGGCTCAGAGGCTTGAGATCGTCGCCAAAGAGCTTGTCGAGCACGAGGCGCTTATGAGGGACGACCTGGTGCGGGCTCAGCGTGATCTGAACGAGAGGATCGTGCGTCTATCTGGATTGCTTGAAGCTACCCGGCAGCTTGTGGCTACGCGCAACCTTCAGGACGCGCTGCAGCGCATTGTGGACATGACCCAAGCTATCGCGGGATCAGACGGCGCCATGCTTGAGTTGCGTGATGGAGAGCAGACGATCAGGTTGTCGTCAGGGTCATTCACCGAGGCTTCTGCTTCATTCGAACTCACTTCGAAAATCAGGTCGGCGGGCGTCGAGGTGGGCCGGCTTTCGGTGCAATTCGCCAACGTTGGGCATGGAGCTGCAGACACCACTCACGTCCTGTCGATCATATCGGCTTTCGCCGGAGTTGCAGTAGAGAATGCCCGCCTCTACCAGGATCTCCGCACCGCCAACAACTCGCTGGACCTATCTCGGAAATACGCGGAGAAGCTCGTTGAAGAGGTGCCAGTGGGCATTGTAGCCCTTGACCACGATTACCGCATTACAACCTGGAACAAGGCGCTTACTGGCATCTCGCAGATGCCGACCTCATCTGCCATGGGCAAGCATATCTCGGATCTCCTAGGCCCTCAAGCAGACGCGGTTGTACGCTCTCTTGCCAAGGATTCGGAGAAGTCGCAAAGTGCGGAGATGCGAACATGCACGGTTTCCCTTCCATCTGCAGGCACGTGCGGCTATCAGGGTGATCGCGGCGACGATCCTGACCTCGGTGAGCACATCCTTCGGCTTGTAGTGTCGTGCGTCCACTCTCTCGACGAAGACGGTGTGGGGATTGTGATCATGGCCGAGGACGTGACGGAGAAGGTTCGCCTTGGGGAGCAGCTCAGGTATGCAGAGAAAATGAAAGTGGTAGGAGAGTTCGCGGCAGGAATGGCCCACGAGATAAATAACCCAATCGGGATCATATCTGCCTGTGCTGAGGTCATGGGAAAGCGGCTTTCACGTATAGGCGCCGGCATGGAGCAGTTTGTGAAAACTGCGAAGATCATAGAGGACGAGGCAATCAGATGCTCATCCATTATCAAGAACCTGCTGGGGTTCGCGAGGCAGGCGGAGATGAACCCAGGCGAGGTGAGTATCCCCGAGCTTGCTCGAGAGACCGTTGATTTCCTCAGGGACCGGGCGGATGCAGCGAATGTGAATCTGACACTGGATGTGGCTGGCGACATCCCCATGGTCATTGCCGACAGGAACCAGATTGAGCAGGTTTTCCTGAACCTTGCCATGAATGCTATGGAGGCCATGAAGGAGGGAGGAAACCTCCGTGTGGCCGTTGTTGCCGATTCTGGGTCGGTGCGTATCTCATTCGCAGACACTGGACCTGGTGTGGACCAGCAGAGCATCAATAGGCTGTTTAGCCCGTTTTTCACCACCAAGCCCACTGGAACTGGGCTCGGACTGGCCCTATCCCACGGGATAGTCGAGAGGCACGGCGGCAGGATCGAAGTGGAGAACCTGCCTGATGCCGGTGCACTCTTCACTGTTGTTCTTTCACTCTCAACACAGGAATGGAACGGCGGGGGCGGGCTGGAAATCGAGAAACACTTGCATTCAGGTGAGCAAAATCTGCTCACCCCCATCAACCCCTGAAACCGTAAGCCCCGTCGAACCTAATCACTGCTCTCGCATGCAGCGGTTGTAGCTGAGCTGCGAGCAGTCCCCGACGAATCTCGCCGGGGTTTTGCTTTTTTCACGCAATGGCGCCGTTATTGCATCTAATCTCATACGGGTTTCTATTCCCTCGTATTGGGGGGCTGAAATGTGGGGATTTTCGATTCACGCACAATGAGAGTGCTCGAGTCTGCGCTGGATCTATCGTCGGCGCGCCATGCGATAATCGTCAACAACATCGCCAATGTGAACACCCCAGGCTACAAGGCTGCCGATATCGATTTCCAGAGCGCTTTTGCGCAGGCTCTGGCTGGGCATGCGCCCATAGAGGGTAGGCTCACCAGACCCGGGCACATTCCGATTCGCTCTGGCTCGGGCGATCCTGGGGAGGTGGCAACTACCCACGATGCTGAAGGGGTTACGATGAGACGCGATGGCAACAGTGTGGACATAGACGTGGAAATGGCGAGGCTCGCGGAGAATGCCACGATGTACAGCACCCTCTCCCAACTGGTATCCACCAAGTTCAGCATGATGAAGTATGTGATCAACGAAGGGAGGCGCTAACTCATGAGCCTGATGTCGAGCTTTCGGATCAGTGCATCAGGAATGGCCGCGGAGCGACTTCGCCTTGACGTGATATCGAGCAACCTTGCGAACATCAACACTACTCGCACTGCGGAAGGAGGTCCATATCGCAGGCTGATGGTGCAGTTTGAGGCGGCGCCGGGCAGCGCTGGCGTCCGGGCCGTGAACGTTGCGCAGGATGAATCGCCTCTCCCCTTGGTGTACGAGCCGGAGCATCCCGACGCCAACTCCGAAGGATACGTGGAGATGCCGAATGTGAACGCCGTGTCGGAGATGGTCGACATGATCACCGCTACTCGCGCCTATGAGGCTAACGTGGCGGCCTACAACGCGGCCAAGACCATGGCGGCGAAGGCGCTCGAGATCGGAAAGGTCTAGCAAGCAGCGCACGGCTGAGGGAGGTAACGCATGATGCCGGGAATCGGGTCACTAGGCGCCGTTGAGAGGGCGGTAAGCGGTGTAGCCGCCGGTGCTGGAACGGGAGCCGGAATCGAATCTGGCAGGCGAACTGGCCAAACCGACCTGGTCAGCACCTTCGGAAATGTGCTTGAACAGGCGCTTGATACTGTGAACGACATGCAGACAAGGGCCGACAGGCTCACGGAGAAACTCGCCACTGGCGAGGTGAGTGACATTCACCAGGTCATGATCGCAGTGGATCAGGTGAACATAGCGCTTCAGCTCACTATGCAGGTGAGAAACAAGGTCATCGAGTCGTATCAGGAGATCATGCGGATGCAGATCTGAAGGAATGCAGGTAAAGCAACATGACTCTTCCGCAGATTCCGCAGGGTGATAGAGCTCAAACCCAACGGAGCGCACGCCGTCCAAGCCTCAGCACGACGCAGAAAATCATCATCGGCGTCGTTTCGGGCGGTGTGCTCCTTGCACTCATTTTTCTCATCATGTCCAGCTCAAGCGCTGACTTCACAGTTCTCTATTCCAATCTGTCTCCTGAGGATGCCGGGCGCATTGTTGAGTATCTCAAGGAGTCGGGCGCCAAGTACAAGCTCACGTCGGGCGGCAAGACAGTGATGGTGTCTGCGAGCGGTGTATACGAGCTAAGGATGGAGCTTGCAGCCAAGGGTTACCCCCAGGGCTCCGGTTCTGGATTTGAGCTGTTCGATAAGACGAACTTTGGGGCGACGGAGTTTTCGCAGAAGGTGAATTACACCCGCGCCCTCCAGGGGGAGCTTGCACGGACCATTGGCTCGCTGAATCAGGTTGAACAGGCGAGAGTGCATATAGTGATCCCTGACGAGAGGCTTTTCGCAGAGCAACAGAAGCCAACTACGGCGTCGATTGTCCTCAAGATGAGGCCAGGCGCCTATATCCTCGATGCACAGGTAAGGGGAGTTGTCAATCTGGTCGCTGGCGCCGTTCAGGGGCTCAGCCCCGAGTTTATCACTGTGGTGGATACCGATGGGAATCTGCTATGGCGCGGAACTGGCTCTCTCGCAACTGCGACCGGATCAGGCGGTGTAGGCATAGGAAACAACGGAGCAATGACATCCGCTCAGCTCGAAGCGAAGATGGGCTTCGAGCAGGAGATGCAACGGCGCGTGGAAACGATGCTCGACCGTGTACTCGGAATCGGCAAGGCGGTCGTGCGAGTGTATGCCGACATAAGTTTCGACAGCACTCAGCGGGAAAGCGAGACCTATCAGCCTCTGGCAGGCGGACGAGGGGTCCCAGTGGCAGAGCAGATGACAGAGGAGAGACGCACGGGGGAGGCGCAGTCTGCCACTGGATATGCTGGGACCCCATCGAATGTGGAGAATTACCCCGTCATCACCCCTGTGGATGGCAGTGGCGGCTCAACATACACCAGAACCGATCGCACGGTGAACTATGAGGTCTCCAAGGTGACTGAGAAGGCAGTGATCGCTCCGGGGAAAGTGGAGCGCATCTCAGTGGCTGCGATGGTGGACGGCGTTGTCACTCAGGACCGAATGGAAGCTATTCGGCAGGTCGTGTCGGCTGCCGTTGGCCTCAAGTCAGAGCGAGGCGATCAGGTGACCGTCTCGGCGATGGAGTTCGCGAAAGCAGCGAGCGATGCCGATATGGCGGCTGCGGCAGATGAGATGGCAAAGGCAGATGGACAGGCATTCATAATGCGCCTTGTTCGGTCGATTACTCCCATAGTCCTCGGTTTTCTCCTACTGGTGTTCGGGCTGTCGATTCTGCGGATGTTCCGCAGCAAGCCCGAGGCTGTCAGAGAGCCCGTGGCGATCGGTCGCAAAGTTGGCGAAGTCATAGCGGATCAACCAGCGGCTGCAGTTTCGCCGCAGGCCGCGGCGGCCAGGGTTGAGGAGAAACGCAAGGCCGATACCAGGCAGACAGTAGAGACCCTCGCCAGAGCAAGGCCGGAGGATGTGGCCAGGATTCTCGAAACATGGATGTCGGAAGACTGACTGTCGGGGGGTAGGGAACGTTGAACGGCTCCAGCTTGTCGGCGAACGGGAGACGAAAGGCAGCAATAGTCCTGGTGTCGCTCGACTCCGAGACCGCCGCCGCAGTTCTCAAGCACATGAGAGATGACGAGATCGAACAGCTGACTCTGGAGATCGCTACACTCGGCAAGGTGACTTCAGTGCAGTCCGATTCCGCCCTGAGTGAATTCTACCAGCTCGCCCTGGCGCAGGAATACATAGCCCAGGGCGGCATCGACTACGCGAAGCAGATCCTGGAGAAGGCTCTCGGCGCGTCGAAAGCAATGGACATCATCGGTAGGCTCTCTGCCAACCTCAGGGTAACGCCGTTCGATTTCGTGAGGAACATAAACCCGGAGCAGCTCACGACTTTCATAGAAGGTGAGCACCCGCAAACCATCGCTCTCATCGTCGCACATCTGAGGCCAGACCAGGCAGCTATGGTGCTATCGGCGCTCTCAGCAGAACTGCAAGCAGATGTGGCATTGCGTGTCGCTCAGATGGAAGGCGCGCGGCCAGAGGTGATCAAGGAAGTCGAATCAGTCCTGGAGCGGAAGCTCACCACCTTTGGAACGCAGGAGTTCTCCGCCGCGGGTGGAGTGAAGTCACTTGTCGAGGTTCTCCAGAATGTGGACAGGGCAACCGAGAAGGTAATCCTCGAGAAGCTGGAGGAGGAGAATCCCGACATCGCAGAGCAGATCAAGAACCTGATGTTCGTGTTTGAAGATGTCGTGTACATTGACGACCGATACGTGCAGATGGTGATCAGGGAGGTTGATTCCAAAGACCTGGCGCTCGCTCTCAAGGTGGCCTCGGCTGAAGTCAAGGACAAGATCACCAAGAACATGTCGGAGCGCGCTGCAGCTATGCTCAAAGAGGAGCTCGAATACCTAGGCCCAGTGAGGCTACGCAATGTGGAAGAGGCTCAGACGAAGATCGTAGCCGTCATCAGGCGAATGGAAGAGGCAGGTCAGATCGTGGCCAGCCACGAGAAGGGGGACGAGGTCGTTGTGTAGCGTGATCAAGCGCGATTGGATCAGCGACAGCACTGAGGCCTCCAGCTTTGTCCTTTCCACTGATCGTCCTGAGGTCGTAGCTCTTTGCGTTGACTCAAACAGCCAAGATAGCGGCGCGGAGCTGATCGCGCAAGCCCGCGCAGAGGCAGACAGGATCATGACGGAGGCGAAGCGCAGGGCGCACAGTGTAGTCGATCAGGCAAGGACAGATGGGTTCCAGGCAGGGCTTGCGCAGGGCATGGAAGAGGTCAAGCGCAAGTATGAGGGCATCTTCACGCTGATGCAGGGTATTGCAGATCAGGTGACGGCAGAGGCCGACGCGCTAATCCGCGGAAGCGAGAAGGAGATCGTGAAGCTCGCTGTGGCCGTGGCAGAGAAGATCGTGAGACGGGCCGTGGATGCCAATCCGGGCATTATTCTTGAGATAGTGAGAGAGGCTGTTCGCAAGTGCAGCGGCGCGCGCGTGGTCGTGGTGCGGGTGTCGCCTGAGGATATGGAATCCGTGCTTGCTGTCCACGATGAGCTGATGAGAATGGCGCCTGACCTTAGGGGACTGAAGGTCGTGGAGGATCCTCGCATAGATCGGGGCGGATGCGTCGTGGAGATGGATGTCGGCTCGGTTGACGCCAGAATCGCCGAGCAGCTCAGGGGGATAGAGAGTGCGTTCGAGGAGGAGGCGGAACATGCGGTCTGATCAGGGGCCCGAAAACGCCGCGCGAGCCGTCGATTTCGAGAAGTACTACTCGCGTCTTGCAGCCATCGATACTATCAAGCAGAGCGGTCGGGTCGCTCAGGTCATCGGGCTTGTCATAGAGTCAAATGGCCCGCAGGCGCAGGTGGGAGAGATCTGCTACATCCACCCTCGGAACTCAGTGGCCCCGGTCACAGCGGAGGTTGTTGGGTTTCGCGAAGGCAGGCTTCTGCTAATGCCCCTCGGGGAGATGGCCGGGATCGAACCTGGAAGTGAGATAGTTGCTGGCGGGAAATCCCTCACGGTGCGTGTCGGCGATGGGCTTCTGGGAAGGGTCATCGACGGCCTTGGGAATCCCATCGATGGCCTCGGTCCAATCCACGGTGTGAGCGAGTACCCAGTGTCCAGCTCTCCGCCGAATCCATTGTCACGTCCGAGAATCTCGGAACCGCTTCCTCTGGGAGTCAGAGCAATCGATGGCCTCCTTACGTGCGGCTGCGGCCAGCGTATTGGCATCTTCGCCGGCAGTGGGGTGGGGAAGAGCACGATGCTTGGGATGATCGCCAGGAACACCAGGGCCGATGTGAACGTGATCGCGCTTGTGGGTGAGCGTGGCAGAGAGGTGCGAGAGTTCATCGAGGGAGATCTGGGAGATGAGGGCCTCGCTCGCTCGGTCGTGGTTGCCGCTACCTCTGATACGCCCGCGCTGGTAAGGCTGAAGGGCGCCATGGCCGCAACGGCCATAGCGGAGTACTTCCGCGACCGCGGGCTCAATGTGATGCTTATGATGGATTCGGTCACCCGGTTCGCCATGGCCCAGCGCGAAGTGGGGCTGGCCATCGGAGAGCCGCCAGCTACGAAGGGATACACCCCATCGGTATTCGCGCTTTTGCCGAAACTCCTAGAACGCTCAGGCACCAGCGAACGTGGGACCATAACTGGCCTCTACACGGTGCTCGTTGATGGCGATGACCTTACGGAGCCCATCGCAGACGCAGTCCGGAGCATTCTCGATGGGCATATCGTCCTCTCGAGGCAGCTTGCCGATAGGAACCACTACCCAGCGATTGACATTCTGAAGAGTGTCAGCAGGGTTATGGACAACATCGTATCCGAGGAGCACAAGCTATCGGCCAAGGGATTCCGCGATCTCCTCGCCACATACCGCGAATCAGAGGACCTGATCAACATCGGCGCCTATGTGCGCGGAACGAGCCCCAAGATCGACAGGGCCATCGAGGCGATCGATGGCTTCAACGAATACCTGCAGCAGGGTGTAGCGGAGCAGTCATCATTCGATGAAGCAGTTGCGGCGCTTAACGCCATCGCAAGCTAGGAGGGGTTGCTGTGGGTGGATTCAGCTTCAGACTGGAGCCCGTGCTCGAACACAAGCGGCGCCTGGAGGATCAGGCGAAGCAGGAGTTCGCTCGAGCGAAAGATGTGGAGCGCAGGGCCACCGAGGAACTCGACGGTCTGGAGAACGCGTACGGCGATGGCCAGGGGGATATGGTCTCTGTGATGCGCGATGTGATGGACCTCGACGAAGTGACCTCCTATCAACGGTACCTAACGAAACTCAGATCCGACATCGTCAACCAGACAGATCTGGTTACGCAGCTTCACACCACGTCAGAGGAGAAACGCTCAGATGCAGTGGATGGAATGAGGGCTCGAAAGGTTGTCGAGAAGCTGAAAGATAGGCAGTATGCTCAGTACGTGGTGGAGGAGAAGAGGGTCGAGCAGAAGCAGACCGACGAGTTCGCTACGACCAGGTACAGGCCCGTCGGGGTGGACAGGAAGCCAAGATAGGGCCGCTGCCATGAAGCAAGGGGCTTCGCGGGGGTGATGAGGGGCATATGAGAGCAGTCCGATCCAAGCGTGTGCGAAAGGAGGTGAAAAAGCAATGAACACCATACAGTCAACAGCAATGATACAGACAGCGATGACCATGACAGGGGTCACAGCAGGGGTTCCTGAAACTGCGGGGCCGGTTCCGATGCCGAGCGTTGCGTCATCTGCAGGCGTCCTCCCTGAGCAGGGTGGTTCATCTGTTCCTGAAGAGTCCTTCCTTCTGATTCTGCAGGAGGCCGTGTCGCGGACCGTGAGTCCTGACCAGCAGTCGGATACACAGGTGCAGACACAACCGGTGGTCTGGCCCGGACCGATTGCCATAGCGCGGAATGCGCCCGACGCAGAGGCACAAGGCACGCCGGAGCCAGCTAGTGAAGGTGCAGTCAGTGACGCGATCTCTGAGGATGGTGATGATGAGGCTGCGGAAAGCGATTCCGAAAACGAGCTGGCAGCGATTATGGCTGCAGCGCGGTGGGCCGCGGCAGGCGGCGCTTATCCGGCCGTGACCATGATGAATGGGAATGGCGCTGGCCGTCTGGACTGTGAGTCTCTCGGCACTGTGGAGAACGCGGGATCCGCCGCGGGCGTTGACCGAGTTGACGCCCATTCCACATCGGTCCGGCCCTCATCTATGGATTCGATTCCTCAGCAGGGGGCTTTTGCGCACACAGAACCGGCGGCTCAGCTTGGTGGAGCGCAGCGGATGAGCGGCGAGTCCTCATCAGGTGGGGTCGATGCAATTCGGGACGATGCGGGAACGGGCGAAATGAGCGAGGTGCGAACAGATAACGTCCATATGGCTTGCAGGGAGGCTGGCGCTGCCCGCGTGATGGGCTTCAGAGCATCGAAGGAAGACTCGATGGCGGTCGGCTATGCCAACTCAAATGCGAGCCCGCGCGCTCAGGGCGCGAACCTCAATACACCCCCTGTGCGGCACATCGATCCGTTCACCGATGGTGTTGAACCTCTGGAGATCCACATGAGGAGAGCGCCATCGAACGTATCCGAGGCGATTCCCGCAAAAGCCGGCGCGAGGCCAGGACGTCAGGGTTGCCAGGCCACAACGGTTCCGGCAGAGGCGAGTATGGGAGACGTCGCGGGTGCGGACGGTTCGCATGGTCTACAGGGATACGAACCGCGCCGTGTTGAGCCCGGTCATGCTGCGGTTCAATCCGCAATGGAAGCGCCGAGAGATGTTCGTTTGAAGCAGACCATGAGCAGACGGGCAGAATCGGTCGACGCCAGGCCTAACGGAGCCAGAGCGGATGCAGATGGGCCAACGGGGAAGCTGGTCTTGACCGCGAGCAATCCACTGCAGAATGCGCGAGACGCTTACGCAGAGCTAGCGTCGTCGACAGACTCGGTGACTTCGCCTCATGTGGATGCCGCACTTACGGCCCTGGGCGAACTGACGCCTGTGTATGCAGATGGTCAACTGCCTGAGGATCCGACCGGTGAGCGGTGGTATGGCGGCGAAACCGCATCAGCGGCCCAGGGGCTCGAGGGTGAGCCGATAACTGCTTCAGAATCAGTGCAGTCAAGGCCTCATCCTGGTGGCCTGCAGCGTGAAGCTGTTGCGAAGCTTCTGCCGATGCCAGTGCTCGCGCGGAGAACTCAGCTCAGTGACACTCAACCACGAACCCGCATGATCGCTGATTTGCGCCGTGTTGAGCCCGGTCGTGCTGCGGTTCAATCCGCAATGGAAGCGCCGAGGGATGATGTTGAGGTGGACTCAACTGCGGCTCTTCCGCGAGCTGAGAACAGTGGAATTCCGGGGGATGCTCGTTCATTCAGCCTGAGGCAGACCATGAGCAAACGAGCAGAAGCGGACCAAGGCGAAAGTAAAGGCATGTTGCGGACAGCGCCAATAGAGGCTGCGTCCGCGCCGAAGCCCGCTGGCGTAGTCGACCCTGAGCGCACCGACGGCACGGGGAAGCCGGTTTCGATCGCGAGCAATCCTCTGCAGAATCCTCGAGACGCTTATGCTAGGCTCGCGATGGCAGCGGCTGATATGCCACAGAAGCTGGCCACAGCAACAGGGGGATCTGTCATGAATGCGGACGTGGATCGCTTCAGCTCCGCGGATGGCGGCGAAAGGGCGGACAACATCGGCAAGGCTGATCAGATCGGGCCGGTATCGTTCCACAGGGAGAACCATACGGCGAACTCGAGGGAGCGCTCTGGCGGCCAGACCGAGGGATTCGGGGGGCATTCCTCTGGTTTCCGCTCGGCGGCGCCTCATGGCGCTCCAGTGAAGCGCGCGGAAACAGGATCCGAGCGGGCTGCGGTTCCCGCAGCGTTCGCCGATGCAGTCGCGACTGGCAGCCCGTCTGTTGGAACTGCAGGAACACCCGGCGTTGAGGCGAGCAGCACTGCCGGCGCTCGCGGCGAGAGGCTATCCCCAGAGGTTGGAGAGTCGGTGATGACCCAGATCTCAGCACACCTGCGTGCCAGGGCGAGTCGCGGAAGCGGGGAGTTTCGGGCGAAGCTCGTTCCTGAGAACCTTGGCGATGTGGAGATCAGAATCAGAGTAATCGGCGATTCGTGCACGGCCACTATCAAGGTGCAGAATCCAGAGGTCGAAAGATACGTCAGCGAACACGGAGCAGATCTCAAGGCAAGCCTTGCTGAGCATGGCATGGACCTCGGAGGGCTCGCGGTATCAGTGGGGTTCGGCTTCGCGTCAGGAAGAGACGACGGCAATGCAGCGAGGGACTACGCAGGCGCGTTCTACGGCAATGGTGAGCGGCGCGAGTCGGGAGCTAGTGCGTGGGCTGGTGCGGGCCATGATGCTCCACACCGGCGAGGAGAGAATCCGCGGCGGCAGCAGTCTGCTCCGTGGAGCGCGAAAGGCGCGACCACGTGGTCAAGGTACGGGAGAATCGACTACCTGGCGTGATGAAAGAAGGGAGGGATGAGGTTGTACACTGCCAGAGCGGCGGGCGCCGGCGTATACAGAGGATCCGATGCAGCAACCCCGAGGAAGACTCTTGGAAAGGATGAGTTCCTCAAGATCCTAATAGCCCAGATGAAGAATATGGACATCGGCGAAGGCCAAACAAACGAGCAGTTCGTGGCGCAAATGGCCCAGTTCTCCACCCTGGAGGAGCTGCAAAACCTGAACGCAGGGCTTCGCGAACTAGCCGGGGCGCAGGTAATCGCGCAGGCGGGGGCCCTTATCGGCAAGAGCATTGAGGCCATGCCCCCTGGATACGAGGTTGCCATCAAGGGGAAGGTCGAGGCTGTTCAGGTGATTGGCGGGGCGCCCTACCTTAAGGTTGGCGATTTGAAGATCAATATCAGCCATGTAACGAAGATCTCGTAGGGGTGGGGGTCGTGACGACAGACAGGATTGACAGACCAAACCAGACAGGGAGGCCGGTAGGTCCATCGCCGGTCAGGCCTGGAACGATCCAACAGCACCCGATGCCAGCTACTGGAGGCGCTACGTTCCGTGAGATCCTCGCTGAACGCCTTCAGGTCGATGGAGTGAAGTTCTCAGCTCATGCGCAGGCGCGCCTTGCTGCGAGGAACATCGACCTTGGCCGGGAGGACTTGGACCGGATCACGGGTGCGGTGAACAGGGCAGCTGCGAAAGGATCGAGGGAATCGCTGATCCTCATGGACGACAAAGCATTCGTGGTGAGTATCAGAAATCGGACAGTCATAACTGCCGTGGATGGGGATAGCCTCAAGGAGAACGTGTTTACGAACATAGACAGTGCAGTGATAGTCTAGAAGCTCAGCTCTTCGGAACCTAGATACTCAAAGGGCCGGACCTCTGTGAGGAAGCCCTAGGCCGCCTGCTACTTGGGCGGCCAGCGCAAACCAGAAGCAGAAACGGAGGTCGAGACGAAATGATGCGTTCAATGTTCGCGGGCGTTTCTGGAACTCGCGCTCATCAGGTGCGAATGGACGTGATCGGGAACAACATCGCCAACGTGAACACCGTCGGTTTCAAGTATGGAAGGGCGACTTTTCAGGACATGCTTTCGCAGACTCTCAGAGGCGCGAGCAGCCCGAAGGGGAAGAGGGGCGGAATCGACCCGATGCAAGTGGGTATGGGCGTGTCCCTGCGATCCGTCGATATAGTGTTCACCCCGGGGAACCTGGAGTCGACCGGGAAACTCACTGACATGGCGATTCAGGGGAACGGGTTCTTCGTGGTTCGCGATGCCTCTGATGCCCTTCTGTTCACGAGGGATGGGGCGTTCAAGATCGATGCCTTCGGGCAGCTCACTCATCCGGCGACAGGCTACCAAGTCCAGGGATGGATGGCCGATGCCTCTGGGAAAGTCGATTCAAAAGGCGAGCCTGAGGCCATCTCGATACCTCTAGGAACAAGCATGAACGCAACTGCAACATCTGAGGTTGGATTCGTGGGCAACCTCGATGCAGGCGCCGCGACTGCTGCCTCGTCGGATGCGGCGATTCCGGTGTACGATTCCCTAGGGGAGCAGCACACTGTGAGGGTCAGCTTTACGAAGACAGCGAATCCAAGGGAATGGACATGGAACGCCACCTTCGACGGCGGCGCCGGATCGGTCGGGAGTGGGACGATTACGTTCAAGAATGACGGCAAATTCGACTCTGTCACACCTACACCTTCCACCGTGTCTGTTGCGAGCCTTCCCAACGGGGCAAAGGCTCTATCTATCGACATGGACTTCAGTGCGCTCAGCCAGTACGGGCAGGCTTCATCTGTGAGCTGGAGCCATCAGAACGGGTTCCCAGCCGGCTCGCTGGAGACCTTCAACATCGACGACCGTGGGATCATCACGGGCGTGTACTCAAATGGGCAGTATGATGTGATCGCTCAGATGGCTCTGGCATCGTTTGCAAACTCAGAAGGCCTGATGCGTGCGGCCGGAAACATGTTTGTGCAGACGACGAACTCTGGAACTGCTCAGGTGGGCGAGGCCGCCATGGGTGGCCGCGGCTCGATACTTGGCACTACTCTGGAGATGTCCAACGTCGACTTGGCCAGGGAGTTCACGGACATGATCGTTACCCAGAGGGGATTCCAGGCAAACTCCAGGGTGATCACGTCAGCTGATGAGATGCTTCAAGAGCTTCTGTCGCTCAAACGGTAACCACGTGTAGCGGGCATCTGGGATTTCTCGCAGGGAGGGACGGGGCTTCCCCTCGCCGGGTGCGACGCTCGCGCCCCTCCCCACGAGGTCTGCGCAGGGGGGATTAAGTGGTGATAAGTGTAACCAAACTGAACGGTTCGCCGATATTCATTAATGCGGAACTGATAGAGTCGATTGCCGCCACTCCTGATACGGTGATCACGCTTACTACGGGAACAAAGCTGATCGTATCGGAGCCGGTTGATCGGCTAATCGACGACATCATCCACTACCACCGCCTTATCAACCGGCGCGCGGTAATCGTCCGGAACTGGGCGGATAGATCGAGGTAGAACTATGGACATTTCGACCATCATCGGATTCGTGTCAGGGACGTTCTTCATAATATGGGCGATCATGCAGAGCAAGGTTGGGCTCGGGCCGTTCTGGGATTTCCCCTCGGTTCTGATCACAATCGGGGGCTCGGCGGCCGCCGTCATGATCTGCTTTCCGCTGTCCGCACTTAAGGAACTCCCCAAGATGATGATGATCGCTTTCAAGCCGGGCACTTACAATCCACGCAGTGTAATAGAGAAGATAGTGGAACTCGCTGAGAAGGCCAGGCGCGAGGGCCTTCTCGCACTCGAGGATAGTATCGCCGGCGCCGACGACCTGTTCCTGAAGAGAGGAATACAGCTTATAGTCGATGGCACAGACCCCGAACTGGTCCGCGACATTCTGGAGACTGATCTGAACTACATTGAGGACAGGCACAAGTCGGGCAAGAGCATATTCGATGCCATTACGGCCTATGCGCCCGCCTATGGCATGATAGGAACGCTCATAGGCCTGGTGCAGATGCTGCGATCCCTTGACGATCCAAGCCAAATCGGGCCCGCCATGGCCGTAGCCTTGGTGACCACATTCTACGGTGCGATTGTCGCCAACTTCATCAGCGGTCCAGTCGGCGCCAAGCTTGCGATAAGAAACTCCGAGGAAATCCAGTTCCGTGAGATGATGTTGGAGGGCATTCTCTCCATCCAATCGGGCGAGAACCCCAGAATCGTGGAGGAGAAACTGATGGGATTCCTCGCTCCTCGCGAGCGCACGATGGCGGCCAAGGAAGCGGAGACGCGCCGTGGCGGCCGGGGGCAGGCGGCTGGAACCGTGGCTGAAGAGACTGGCGGAGGCGTGACTGGTCGATGAACGGGCGCTAGGAGGCGAGCTAGGAGGTGAGCTAGGAGGTGAGGATGGATGGGCAGACACAAGAAGGAAGATCCGCCGAGCGCCGGCGCTCCCCTATGGGTTACGACGTATGGGGACATGATGTCATTGCTTCTTACGTTCTTCATCCTGCTGTACTCATTCTCTGTTCTGGATCTCCAGCGTTTCAGGCAGGCGATGATATCGCTTCAGCGGGCGTTCGGCGTCCTGCCGGGGGGAACTGCAGTGCTTGACCCTGGATCGATCCCCATTCAGCCAGAGCCGCCTCCGCCGGAGGCCATGGATGAGTACGTTGACGATGGGGGCGGACAGGAGACAATGGACGAGCTGGGTCTTCTGCAGGTGGAGCTCACCCAGTACCTGGCCGTACAGGGGCTTGCCGGCAGGGTAAAGGTGGAGATGACGAAACGGGGCCTCCTAATCCGTTTCACCGACACTGTTCTGTTCGACTTGGGCCGGGCGGAATTGCGTTCCGATTCGAGGAAGCTTCTCAAAGACATGGCGCAGTTCATAGCGCCCATCAAGAATGCTGTGATCGTTGAGGGCCACACCGACAACCTACGTCTTCGCCCGGAGGCTCAGTTCGCTACCAACTGGGAGCTTTCCACTGCACGTGCAACTACGGTCGTGCGGTACTTCGTAGAGGGCCTGAGCATGAAACCTGGTCGATTCTCTGCGGCTGGCTACGGCGAGTATCATCCGATCATGCCGAACGACATTGATGCCAATCGTGCCCTGAACAGGCGCGTTGACCTAGTGATAATCGCATCCGAATGACTTGGCCGCTGCAGAAGCGGATCATGGAGGAGAAGGGTATGGCCAAAGGAGGGCCGGGCAAGGCAAGCAAGACATTGGTCACTGTGATTACGGTACTGGTGCTGCTCATTGCAGCGGGAACTGTCGGCTACGTCATAGTCCGTGGCAAACCGGCGAAGGGAGATCCAGGATCCAACGGGGCTTCGAACAAAGCCGGATCTAACACAGACTCGGTCGAGGCGGAACTAGGACCCATGTACGCGTTTGAGACCTTCATCGTGAATGTGGCAGAGGCGATGAACCGCAGGTACCTCAAGTGCGCCCTCACCATGGAGCTGGATAATGCCGCTGGCACGGCCGAGGCAGTGGCGAGAGTCGCACTACTGCGCGATGCGGTGATCGATATCCTGTCGGCGAAGACCATGGCGGAACTGGAGCCTGGGCCTGCAAGGGACGAGCTCAGGCGGGCGCTGGCGAAGAAGCTCGATTCCGTGATGACAGAATCCCGCGTTCGGCGGGTGTTCTTTAGCGAGTTTGTCGTGCAATGAGCAGGAGTTGTTGTATGTGACTGAAGTACTGACCCAGGAGGAGATCAATGCTCTCCTCACTCAGTTCTCGAAAACTGATGAGGCGGTCGAACCGAGGGAGGGCGCCATCGATGGCAAGACGTACCGGGTGTACGACTTCAAGCGCCCCAACAGATTCTCCCGGGATCAGCTCAGAACTATACACATGTTGCATGAGACGTTTGCCCGGTATTTCGCCACAACACTCTCTGCACACCTGCGCACGCCGGTGAAGGTTACCCTCACCGACGTGCAGCAGCGCATATACGACGAGTACATGTCGTCGATGAGAGCGCCTGCCGTTCTCTACGTGTTCACGCCAGAACCCCTGGACGGACAGGCTGTGATGGAATTCAACCCGTACATCGTCTTCATCATGATCGACAGGCTCATGGGCGGACCAGGGCGAGTGAGAGGCAAGATCCGGGAACTCACGGAGATCGAGGAGAACCTGGTCAGAGCCATAGTTCTTCGGTCAATGGATGACCTGAGGGAGGCCTGGGACCCCATGCTCAGGTTTGACCCGCATATCGACAGATACGAATCCAACCCGCAATTCGCGCAGATCGTATCGCCCAATGACACTGTGGTTCTCATGACATTCGATGTCAAAGTGGGAGATGCTTCAGGATCGATGAGCATCTGCATGCCCCACTCCACACTCCAGCCTGTTCTTCAGAAACTCAATGCCCAGCAGTGGTACCAGAAGGGCGGCAAGATAAGCTCTGAAAAGTCCACTAGTGCGATAGCCGCTGGGCTCGATAATGTGAAGGTCCCGGTTATCGCCGTGCTCGGCAAGGCTTCAGTGCCCATGCGTGAGATGCTCGATTTGCAGGTTGGAGATCTGATACGTCTCGATGAGCGTTCATCGGGGAACCTCACGGTGATCGTGGGGCAGACTCCGAAGTTCATCGGAATACCGGGGCTTGTTGGCAAGAGTTGCGCAGTTCAGGTCATCGATAGGGCGGGAGACCAAGTGAAAGGAAGCATTCAAACGGAGAGGCGGGAGTCGCAATGAACGGCATGGAGAAGACAGACGCCGCGTGGGCTGACACTGAGACCGGGGACGACGATATTCCCACTTTCGACCTCACGCCAGAGACGCCAGAGACCAACGAGGCCAAGGCGCCGCTGGTCTCTAGGTCCGCGGGTCCAAAGGCATCCGCGCCTGAAACGCCTCCACCTGCTCCCGCGCCTGAGGTGCGCCCGGTGCAGTTCATGCCGTTCGACGACCTCCGCTCCGGCAGGGGAAACAGCAATATCGATCTGCTCATGGACGTGCCCTTGCCTGTAGTGGTTGAACTAGGACGAACCAGCATGCTGGTGAAGGAGATCCTGTCGCTTGGCCCAGGGTCCATCATCGAGCTAGACAAGGCTGCAGGGGAGAACGTGGATATTCTCGTGAATGGAAGGCTCATAGCCAAGGGCGAGGTCGTGGTGATCGAGGAGAACTTCGGAGTCAGGATCGTGGAGTTCGTAACCACACCAGAGAAAGCTGTGCAGTGAGGACATGCAGGAGAGTACTGGGCAACTGCTGCTTCGGACCGGGGGCGCTCTGGTCGTAGTCATCGGACTCATCTACTTCACGGCCTACCTGGGCAGACGTGCGCAGGCTGCCGGGCTGATCAGGGGGTCGGCACGGAGAAGGCGCATCATGGTGGTGGATACGGCGCGAATCGGGCCTGATGCATATCTCCACCTGGTCGAGGTGGACGGGAGGACGGTCCTGGTGGCAGTGAACCGTGGGTGTGTGGCCTTTGCGCCTGGAGATCACAGCGCCGGGAAGGATTCCTGCGCCTGCCCCGCCGGCGCCGGAGGAATTGGCATGGGCGCTTCAAAACATTCGGATTCCTCTGATGTCGCAGACGGCGGGGTGAGGGCTGAATGAAGGCCAGAGTACGTGGAATTAAATTCTGCCTCACGGGGTTGTCCATTGCGGGAATGGCGTTTGCCATTACCCTGATCATTTCCATGGCGGCTGAGTGTGCGCCTCTTCGGATACCCGGGATGAGCCTCGCCATCGATACCGCCGACAATCCGAAGGAGGTCGCGGGCGCCCTTCAGATACTGGCGCTTCTGACTGTGTTGACGCTCGTGCCTTCCATACTGTTGATGATGACTTCATTCACGCGGATCGCCATAGTGCTGTCGTTCGTTCGATCTTCCATGGGGACTCAGCAGGTCCCCCCGAACCAGGTGCTCATCGGCTTAGCCCTTTTCATCACCTTGTTCGTGATGATGCCAGTGTTCGACCAGATGAACCGGGAGGCGCTACAGCCGTATATGGCGGGGAAGCTCAAGCAGGAGGAGGCGCTGGCCAAGGCCGCAGGCCCGATCCGCACCTTCATGCTGAAGCAGACTCGCGAGAAGGATCTTGCGCTGTTCGTGGATCTGGCAGGGCTAAAGCAGCCCAACAAGCCAGATGACCTTCCCCTTCACGTGGTGATTCCGGCATTCATGATCAGCGAACTCAAGACGGCTTTCCAGATGGGATTCGTAATCTTCATACCATTTCTTGTCGTCGATATGCTGGTGTCCAGCATCCTGATGTCCATGGGTATGATGATGCTGCCGCCCGTGCTGATATCCCTCCCATTCAAGGTGCTCCTGTTTGTGCTTGTGGATGGATGGGCGCTCGTCGTTAAGTCCCTTGTCGAGAGCTTCGTGCGGTAAGGAGATAGGGAGGCAGGCGTATGAACGAGGCTACGGTAACATCAATAGCTGTTCAGGCACTCGCCGTGGCGTTCAAGGTGAGCGCGCCAGTGCTCCTCACTGCACTTGTCGTTGGCATAGTGGTGTCGGTTCTCCAGGCTGCCACGCAGATCCAGGAGATGACCCTAACGTTTGTCCCGAAGGTGCTTGCTATCGCTGCGGTCATGCTTCTTGCTGGTCCATGGATAATGAGGACCATGGTGGGATTCACGAGGGACTTGTTCGGCATGATGACGACTTTGGCTAAGTAGGTGGCGGGTTCGATGCACGGGGCGACTATCGGCCTTTCTGAACGGGATTTTCTCATATTCCTGCTGGTGCTTGTGAGGATGACCGGCCTCTTCGTCATCGCCCCTGTGTTCGGCCATGCCAGCCTGCCGCGGCAGGTCAAGGTGGGCTTGGCAGTCGCAAGCGCCATCTTCGTGTTTCCTTCGGTGTTGGGGTCGAATTCCCAGGCGCCAGGCGATACTGCTGAGCTAGCCCTTATGGTCGGACGCGAACTACTGGTGGGGACCGTGATCGGATATATCGCACTCCTCATATTCGCCGCGACTCAGATGGCAGGTGAGCTCGTAGATACGCAGATCGGATTCGGGCTTGCGAACATAGTGGACCCATCATTCGGAGGGCAGGTCACTGTCATCGGCCAGTACCAGTTCCTGATCGCGACGATGCTCTACCTGACTGTGAACGGACATCACATTCTAGTGGGCGCGATCGTGAGGAGCTACGGCGCAGTGCCCTTGGGAAGCGCGAGTATTGGCCCGGAACTCCTGACTCTTATCATTGCGAAGTTCTCGGAACTGCTCAAGATCGCAGCGAGAATGGCGATCCCGGCAGTGGCATGCCTGATAATCACCGAGATTGCCCTTGGCGTGCTGGCGCGGTCTGTCCCCCAGATGAACGTGCTGATGGTGGGGTTTCCCCTCAAGATCATCGTCGGTTTCGTCGTCATGGGGTTGGCGGCGCCGGCTATCTGTGGGTACATGCAGGGGGTGTTCGGGAGACTTCCGGAATCCCTCAGCGCGGTACTGAGATCGTTCTGACAGCGCAGTGCCAGGTTGTTTTCTGAGCATGCAGAAGCTCCGGATATCAGCGAGGGATGTGAGGGCGTTTGGCGGGAGAAGACAGGACAGAGCAAGCAACACCACGAAGGCGCGAAGAGTCGCGCAAGAAGGGGCAGGTGGCCAGGAGCGCAGAGCTATCCGCCGCCCTCAACTTCATTGTGTGCCTGTATGTGCTGCAGTCCTCCTTCTCGTTCGCCAGCCGGACCCTTGCGAGCTTCATGTCGGCCAGTATGTCGGGGCTTGCCATGGCGGACCTATCCGATGCTGCAAGCCTATCGATTCTGGGCAATGCGCTCATTACAGTCCTGATGGCCGCCGCGCCAATCGTGCTTGCGGCCATGATCACCGGGGTTGCGGCGAGTGTGGCTCAAGTAGGCCTCCTGCTCACTCCGCAGGCATTCACCCCGCAGCTTTCCAGGATCGATCCCTTGGCCGGATTCGGGCGCATGTTCTCCAAGCGGGCCGTGGTGGAGATGCTCAAAGCCGTGGCAAAGGCGATCGTGATCGGCTACTTCGGTTACACGGGGCTCAGGGCTAGGATGCCTGATCTGGTCATGGCGGCGTCGATGGATCTGGGTGAGGGGTTGGCGACCGCAGGCAACACAGCCATGTATGTTGGAACCCACATGGCCATCCCACTGCTCACCCTTGGAGCTATCGACTATGCATATCAGAAGATCGAACTGGAGCGAAACCTTCGGATGACCAAACAGGAGCTCAAGGAGGAACTTCGGCAGCAGGAAGGCGACCCGCTCATTCGCTCCAGGATCAGGCAGCGCCAGAGGCAGATAGCGACCCGCAGGATGATGCAGGACGTGAAGACCGCGGACGTGGTCGTGACTAACCCGACCCACTATGCGGTGGCAGTGAAGTACGATCAGGAGAAGATGAACGCACCGCGGGTGGTTGCCAAAGGCCAGCGGCTGATCGCGCTGAGAATTCGTGAGATTGCGCAGGAAGCTGGAGTGCCGATTGTGGAGAATCCTCCAGTCGCACAGGCTCTGTACCATTCAGTGGAGATCGGACGGGAGGTCCCCCCAGAGCTATACCGGGCGGTTGCCGAGATCCTGGCCTTCGTTTTCAAGCTTGCCAAGGAGAGAGGGGCCTCAGCCGGAGGCGCCAATGCGCGTTCGAATCCGCAGGGCGACACTCAGGTCAGCGGAAGTGGGGATGGAGAGGAGGGGAGCAACGGATGGCTGATCTAGGGCAGGGCGAAAACGCAGGCGCAGGAACTGGGGCTGGAACGAACGCACTGTCGGCGTTGCTCCAGTATCTCAAGGGCGGCGATATCGCCATGGCGGCCATCGTCATGGCCACGGTCATGATGATGGTTGTCCCGATTCCATCGATTATCCTCGATATTCTACTTGCGCTGAACCTCGCGTTCTCGCTTGCGATACTTCTTGTGACAATGTACATCACTGAACCCCTTGAGTTCTCTGTCTTTCCATCGCTGCTTCTCATCGTGACCCTCTTTCGGCTGTCTTTGAACGTCTCAGCCACCAAACTGATACTGCTCAAGGGCAACGCGGGTTCGGTTATCGAGGCATTCGGAAACTTCGTGGTGGGGGGCAACTACATAGTCGGGCTCGTCATATTCCTCATCCTCGTTATCATCCAGTTTGTGGTGATTACCAACGGCGCGGGGCGCGTGGCTGAAGTGGCCGCAAGGTTCACTCTAGATGCGATGCCGGGCAAACAGATGAGCATCGACGCGGATCTGAATGCAGGCATGATCACTGAGGATCAGGCGCGACGGCGTCGCCTCAAAATCCAGCAGGAAGCGGATTTCTACGGCGCGATGGATGGCTCCAGCAAGTTCGTGCGGGGTGACGCCATTGCGGGAATCATCATCATCGCAATCAACATTGTGGGAGGAATCCTCATCGGCATCGTGCAACTTGGGATTCCCGCAATGGAGGCCTTTGAGCGGTTTGCCCTGCTTACAGTGGGAGACGGACTCGTGAACCAGATACCGGCCCTACTGATCTCGACTGCCACTGGCATCGTAGTGACGAGAGCGGCATCCGAATCAGACCTAGGCCACGACTTCCAGGCTCAGATGCTTGCGCAGCCCAAGGCCGTGGGGATTGCGGCTGTGCTCTTGTTCGCAATTGGATTGGTTCCCGGCCTTCCCAAGGTCCCATTCCTTCTGCTGGGCGGCACGGCTGCGTGGTACGCCTACGGCCTGGCCAAGAAGGCCAAGGAGAAGGAGGAGGGGCCTCCAGATGAGGGCGTTCCTGTGAGGCCGACCTCCGATGAAGGAGAGGATGTGATGGCGCTCCTGCGGGTGGAGACAATGGAACTCAACTTCGGGTACGCTCTCATTCCTCTGGTCGATGTGGACCAGGGAGGCGACCTGAAGGATCGAGTTGCTGCAGTCAGGCGGCAGATCGCGCTGGAACTCGGCATTCTGGTGCCGTCGGTGCGTATCCGTGATGGTGTGCAGGCTAGGCCCAACGAGTACATTGTGAAGATCAAAGGGGTGGAAGTGGCGAGGGGAGAGGTCATCCCCGACTGCTTCATGGCGATGAACCCCGGCACTGCAACTGGGGACATCGACGGCAGCCCAACCAGGGAACCCGCCTTTGGCCTCCCGGCAGTCTGGGTTGCCGGCGCTCGAAGGTCGGAGGCCGAGATGATGGGCTACACTGTGGTGGATCCTGCCTCGGTGATCGCAACGCACCTGTCGGAGATCATTAAGGCCCATGCCCCTGAGCTCCTATCCAGGCAGGATACCCGGAACCTTGTGGATAACGTGAAGAAGACCTCGCCAGCCGTGGTGGAGGAACTGATTCCCGCGCAGATGAGCGTGGGCGAAGTGCAGCGAGTCCTTCAAAACCTGGTGAGGGAGAGGATATCCATTCGAGACCTCACTACTATACTGGAGGCCTTGGGTGATGCCTCAGGCGCCTACAAGGATGTGGACGCTCTTACGGAGTACGTCAGATCCAGGCTGGGCCGATCAATCTGCGCGCAGTACGCGGGGCCGGATGGAATGTCGGTGCTTACGATAGAGCCATCACTGGAGCAGCAGCTTCTTGAGTCCCTCGACATAACCGAGCATGGCGCCTATCTGGCGCCTGAGCCAAAGGTGTACAGGGCTTTGATGTCGAGCCTGGCCTCTGAGAGCGAACGGATGGCTGCTTCAGGGCTACAGCCCATGGTGCTAACGGCGAGCAACCTCAGGCCGCATTTCCGCCGCCTGATCGAGAGGGCCGCTCCTGCAGTGGTCGTCCTTTCCTACACTGAAGTGGTGCCGGAAGTAAGGGTAAATGCAGTCGGGATGGTGAGTTTGGGCAATGCGGGCTAAACGATACGAAGGTGCAACGATGAAAGAGGTCCTCTCCCAGGTGCGGCGGGACCTCGGGCCAGAGGCCGTGATCCTGGAAGCGCGGCAGTGTCGTGGGCATGGGCTCGCGGCTCTGCTGAGTCTGCTCCGCATACGCCCTGTGTGCAGGTTCGAAGTACTAGCTGCAGCGGATGGCGATCCGGAGCCCTGCGAAATGGAGTTCGGGGCAGCCCTTGAGCGCGCGGAATCCCGCGGCGCTGCTCCAACTAACCAGCCAGGCCAGATCGGGCAGACTGGCACAGTGGACGGAGCGGGCGCAATGGGTTCACCACGCTCGAACGGCGGCATCAGGACGCCTGGTGTGCCCAGTGGAGGCAGTCTGCGGGCTACTCTTTCAGTGTTGGCCAGGGAATCGGCTGCAAGAGGACGGGCCGCGGCGCTGTCGCCAGAGATGGCAGATCTCTACGCGCTTCTGCTTGATGAAGACGTATCAGAGGAGACTGCATTTCGCCTAGTTAGCAGGCTTGGCCTGGAATCCCCCGGCGTTCCTCCGCCCGGCATTGAACTCAGGCAATGGGCAGCCCACGCTGTCTCGGCGATGACGCCGGTCTCCGGACCGATGCAGCTGATTAGGGGCAGGCGGAAGGTAGTCGGATTCATCGGCCCCACGGGGGTGGGCAAGACGACCACCATAGCGAAGCTAGCTGCCAACTTCGTTCTCGTGGAAAAGGCGCGGGTTGCACTCATCACTGCTGACACATATCGGATCGCCGCGATTGAGCAGGTTCGAACGTACGCGGATATCATAGGAGTTCCGTGCGAGGTGGCGTACTCGGCGAAGGATATGGGGGATGCGCTAGCGAAACATGCGGATAAGGAAGTAGTCCTTATCGACACCGCTGGGAGGAGCCCGAACAATCCGACACGAATGTATGAACTGCGAGGCATGATGGATGCTGCGCTTCCCGAAGAGACCCATCTGGTTCTTTCCGCGACCACACGAAGGCAGGACCTAGATAATCTCGTCGAGCGTTTCTCAGGTGTGGGGTTCGATAAGGTCATCCTCACCAAGCTCGATGAGAGCACGAACATCGGAGCGGTGTTCAATGTGGCCGCCAAATCTGGAAAGCCGTTCTCATATCTCACGACCGGACAAGGTGTGCCTGAGGATATCGAGGCCGCGACCCACTCTGTTCTGGCGCAGATGCTATCAGACAGGTGGCGAACGAGGCAGTGAGCACGGATAGTGGATTCCCGACGCATGGAAGCGGATGTGGGAGGGTTGACAACATGTCTGATCAAGCTGCAGAGCTCAGGGGAATGGCACAGGAGGTCGGTGATGTCCGGACGCGCCAGCAGCGGACCAAGAAGAGCGCGGACGACTCGGTGAGAGTAGTGGCCGTTACCTCAGGGAAGGGCGGCGTTGGCAAGACGAACTTCGTGGTGAATCTGGCGATGGCCCTGGCCGACATGGGCATGCGAGTCAGCATACTCGATGCCGACCTCGGGCTTGCCAACGTGGATGTGCTTCTAGGGCTGCCTGTAAGGCACAATCTGCATCATGTGCTCAATGGCACGTTGTCGCTCGAAGATATCGTCGTCAGAGGTCCGCGGGATATCGAGCTCATTCCTGGAGCATCTGGGCTGCGCGAGATCGCGGATATGGACGACGCCTCCCGGGCCAATCTCATCGGTGCGCTCGCCAGAGCGGTCCGCGGGCGCGACATTCTGATTGTGGACACGGGCGCCGGGATGTCGAAGAATGTCATGGACTTCGTGCTCTCGGCGCAGGAGACCATCGTGATGACTGCGCCGGAGCCAACAGCAATGGCGGACGCCTATGCTATGATAAAGGTGATCTCCAGGGAAAACCCCAGCGCGGCAGTGCGGGTTGTGGTCAACATGTGCGCTAGCCGCGATGAAGCCAAGAATGTCGTTGAGCAGCTCGCTCTCCTGGCCAGCCGCTTCCTCAGCTTCACCTTCGAGCCGTTGGGATACATACCCATCGATTCCTGTGTGGCCAAGGCTGTGAAGCAGCGCCAGCCCTTTGTCCTGGCATATCCCTACTGCCCTGCGTCCGGGGCTATGCTTTCGATAAGCCGGAAGTTCCGCGGAATGGACCGGCCCGATGCGCATGAACCGGGGATCACCCCGTTCATCAAGAGGTTTCTAGGTATGACGGCTCCGGACTATCTGCTTTGAGAGAGTGGTTTAGAAATGCGGGCGCCAAACCTCCGCACAGATTCGCGCATACGGATCAGGGCCAGGGATCTCGATGGCTCGCCGAAGTTCGCCACTAAGGTGGAGAGTCCATCTGATCGTGGCCTTTGGATCTATGCGCCGTATACCGACGATTACCAATCGATGCTGCGCGTTGGGGATGCAGTGGAGATTGTCTGCTCGAGTCGAGGGGCTGTATACTACTTCAATTCCACGATCATCGGCGAGATGGATGATCAGGTCAAGCTCCTAGAGATATCCGCGCCGCAGTTCGTGAAGAGAGAGCAGCGGCGGGACCACGTGCGAGTTCCTCTGTACATCAGGGCCAACTATGCTGTAGAATCTCCAGATCGCCAGCCCAGTCTGGAGTGGCGTGCAGCAGTCACGATTGATCTGTCTGGAGGCGGCGTGTGCCTGTTCATTCAGGGCACAGACAAGAGGCTGGCGCCTGGCGTATTGCTACGAATCGTACTGCCCATTAGGCCGAGTTCCGCATCACTGCAGCTGCGAGCCAGGATTGTGAGAGTTCAGTCGCCGGACCTTTCGACTGCCCAGCCGGGTGTGTGTGTGGCGGCCGAGTTCATTGACCTGAACGAGGGCCAGCGGGGAGATATCATCAGATATGTCTTCGACAGGCAGAGGGCGCTCATACGACAGTCTGTCGAACCGGAGTGAAGTCATATGGAGGACATCTCAGTGCTATGGGCTCAGTATCGTGAGTCGGGAAGCCAGGCAGTGCGGGAAACGCTCATCCTGAACTACATGGGCCTGGTGAAGTTCATAGTGAGCCGCATGCCCCAGGCGTCAATCCCAGGGGTCGACTACGATGACCTCATGGGATATGGTGTTCTTGGGCTCATGGACGCGGTTGAACGCTATGATCTGAAACGGGGAGTGAAGTTCGAGACATACGCAATGACCCGCATAAGAGGGGCCATTATCGACCATCTGAGGAACATGGACTGGGTGCCACGGTCAGTGAGGCAGCGCGCCAGGGAGATTGAGAAGGCCATGTGGAAGCTGGAAACGCAGCTTGATAGGCCTGCCACCGATGATGACATAGCTGCCGAGCTGAGAGTCGATGTGGCCACCCTGGAGAAATGGATGTGGGAGATAAGCAAGGCGTCGTACTTGTCGCTCGACGAACTCATTGCGGTGGATGAGGAGAGCAATGCAGCGACGTTACTGGACTTCGTGAGCGACATCGGAAGCCCAGATCCGGAGATGGTGCTGGAAATCGAAGAGCTGAAGAACGCTCTGATCGACGCCATCGATTCCCTTCCCGAGCGCGAGCGGATGGTGATTGCGATGTACTACTATGAGGAGATGACCGTCAAGGAGATAGCACAGGTCATGAGGGTCTCGGAATCGAGAGTGTCCCAGCTTCATACGAAGGCCATGATGCGCCTTCGGGCTAAGGTCGATCAGGGCAGGCAGGTCAGTGTGGAAAGATGAACAAGGCCTGTTTGAGCCGTATGGGCTCGTGCGCTGCACCTGCCCGAATCTGCCTGGCGTCCGGTCTTCAGTTCCGCGCCTATCGGTCTACTCCGTCCCTGCCTGCGGTCTCACTCCTGCTCCCGCCTCCCGCAATTCCCCGAATGTAATGCTTCTGCAGCAAGAGGAACAGAGCCACCGGAGGAAGACTTCCAACGGCTGCTGACGCGAACAGGTACGCCCAGTGAGCCTCGTCAGCCGTGATCTGCATTGCTATCGCAGTCTGCACCACCCTGTACTTGCTGGAGAATGCCGCGACAAGAGGCCAGAACAGGGAGTTCCATTGAAACATGAACAGCATGACTACTACAGTAGCCGCTGCAGGTATGGACATTGGCATCACGATGCGCCAAAATGTGCAGAACCAGGACGCGCCATCGACGCGCGCTGCTTCGATGATCTCAGAAGGTATCTCCTCATAGAACTGCTTGAACAGGAATATAGCCAGACCGTTTCCCACAGCGGGCAGCACCAAAGCTGCGCGGGTGTTCAGGAATCCCATTCTGCTTACAACGAGGTGGAGCGGGATCACTATTGCATCGAAGGGCGCGATGAACGCGACGAGAACCGCGAGAAACACCAGACTCCTGCCTGGAAACTCGAACTTGGCCAGGGCGAACCCTGCCATGGAGTTGACTACCACTCCGAGTGCGACGGCAGCGCCAGATACCAGCGCGCTGTTCGCGATCGCCCTGCCGAAATCCAGCTTGCTGAAGATGCCCATGATGTTCGAGAGCGTAGGACTGGAAGGGACGAACGTGCGCCACGTAAGTGGGGAGGCGTATTGATAGAGCGAACTTGCCGGGCGGAGGGCAGACGCAACCACCCACCATACCGGCAGGATGTATACCATGGCGAGAAGCAGGAAAAGCCCCTCCCGGGCAATGGTTCCTGCCAGGCGAACGGCGATACTGCGGTTCATGTTGGCATGGCTCGGGATTCCGCTCAAGTGCGCAGCCCCTCTACTGGACATAGTTCGCGGAGTTCAATGGTTGGCATGGCCGCCTGCTAGTACTCGTGTTTCGGTCGGGTAAGCCGCAGCTCGGCCAGTGAAAGAAGTAGCACCGCGGCGAGAACCAACGATGATATCGCCGTTGCCCTCCCCATGTCAAGACCTATGAAGGCGCTCTTGTATGATTCATACACAAGGACGTTGGTGGATCGGATCGGCCCGCCCTTCGTAAGGATGAACACCGGAGCGAAGGTAAGGAAATTGAACGCAGTGTTCGACACAAGCACGAAAGAGACGGTGCGTGCAAGCAGCGGAATGGTGATATGCCATGCCTGTTTGCTCTTGGAGGCCCCATCAAGTGCTGCCGCTTCGTACGCCTCCCTTGGGATTCCCTGCATCCCGGCGAGGAAGAACATCATCCAATAGCCGGAATTCCGCCACACTGCAATGGCGATCAAGCACGCCAATGCTTGCCGTGGCGAGTTAAGAAACGGCTGAGGAGGAAGCCCGATTGCCCGGAGCAGGCTATTTACGAGTCCGTAGTAGGGATCGAGCATCAACCCCCAGACCACTGCCACCACCGACATGGATATCGCGGACGGAAGGAAGCACGCAGTGCGCAAAAGCGAACGCCGTCTATCGCTGCCCTTGAGAAGGAAGGCGAGCCCCAGTGCGACTGCGACGGTGACCGGGCTCGCCAGGGCGGAGTAGGCGAGAGTGACCCTTGCTGATCCCCAGAAAACCGGATCTGAGGTGAACAGATGCCTGTAGTTGGAAAAACCAACGAAAGCGCGGGTTGGACCTCCCGCAGCAGCGCCGACGCCGGCGTTGATACTGGCGCCGATCGCCTCGCTGGCAGCTGTCGGAGGGGTCGCCAATCCCATAAGGCTTTCGCCTACGGATACTGCAGCGGGCAAAACCCGAAACAGCCCCAGCAGAATCAGGGCTGGGGCCAAGAACACTATTGCAGCGCGCGGTTCACGGAACACGAGATCACTCCAAGTTCGAGGCGGCAGGGCGGCTCTCCCGGCGACTCGACGAGCCGCCCGCGCACGGATTGGGCTACCGGACTACCGGTATTTCGCGAGGTCTCTATCGATCTGGCGCGCGGCGCTCTCGAGAGTAGAGGCAGGGTCGGCGCCGAACTGTATCGCATTGAATGCATCCTTCAGAATCGACTCATACTGGAGATACCCGGGGGTAACAGGGCGCGGCGACGCAGTGGTGTCCATCTCGTGTAGAAGCACCTGCCACATCGGGTTCTTGAACACATCTGGGAGAGCAGCATACACATCGCGCCTTGCGGGAGCATTTCCGAACAGCTTGGTCCAGGCGATGGATGCATCCCGACCGGTTATGAACTTCAGGAACCTCACGGCGGCATCCCGGTTGGCGGTCCTAGAGCCTATTCCAACGTTCCATCCACCTGTGGGTGTGACGGCGCGCCCTCCTGCAAAGTACGGGTGGGGTGCGAGTCCAAACTCCCAATCCTTGAACGCCGCCAACCTCGAGATGTTCCACTCAGCCCCCAGCATCATCGCAGCCTTTCCGCAGCCGAAGTACTCTCTGGCTACTGGCGCCTCAAGCAGGCCCTTCGGACTCACCTTCCACTCGTTGAACAGCTTTGAGTAGAACGTGGCAGCCTCAATGAACGCAGGCGAGGTGATGTAGCCCTCAGATACGGCGCCGTCGGCCGAGAGAGCGCGGGCTCCGCGTGACTCTGCAAGGGGGAGTATCTGGTACGGCCTGTCGGATTGCTCGAGGATTAGGCCCCACGTATCAGGCTGGCCGTCGTGGTTCTCATCGATGGTCAGCTTGCGGGCGAGCTCGGCTGCCTGCTCCCAGGTGAGACGCTCCCCGGGGTTCTCCGACGGCAGCGCCACGCCATACTTACGGAAAATCGTCTTGTTGAAGTAGAGGCCAACAGAGGATGTAGCGTAGGGCGCGGCGTAGAGCCTGCCATTCCATCGGCATGCGGCCACCGACGAAGGAAACCACGCTGCCAGTTCAGTTTCGGTGAACACATCATCCAATGGAAGGAGATAGCCTCTCGTTGCATATGATGCAGTTAAGGGCCCGTCCACTATGAACACATCGGGGGCATGCCCTGACGCGAGCCTGACTTCGAGGGTCTGGAAGAGTTGATTGAATGGAACGAGCTGAATGTCCACGGGAATGTCGGGATATGCTTTCCGAAACCCCTCGATCTGTGCATCGACTAAGTTCTTCGGCCAGCCCATCCACACGACCTCAAGGGTGGTTGCCCCCAGGACAGGTAATGAGATCAATGCCAGCGCGGCGATGACGACGGAGAGCGCGATCGCCCTTTTCATGGGTACTAAGCCTCACTTTTCGAGTTGCACAGTCTGATGCCAGTTTATATGAGACCGTTGCATGGTGCAAATCCGATCGCCTCTGATTTGAAGAAGGCGCCCAATGGAAAGGAGGGAGCTCCTGCCCCCTCCGAATACGGAGTGCTTTCCAATCTAGATGGGGAAGAACCAACAGAAGAGCCACCAGACCAGTATGATGGCAATATCGACGATGATGAGCCACCACCACCACCAGAATGGCCAGAAGATACCCTTCTTCTCAACCTCCGCCATTGCCCGTTAACCCCCTCTTCCATAAGCGATGGGTCCGGTTCATATTATGAAGGTTGGAGGCAGGGTGAACGGTGCCAATGGCACACCCGGTTGGCGAAGCGCGCACGACGCCAGGCCCTGTTGCGACGGGGTGGAAGCGGCGTCGGCCTATCCGCGCCACCGCGCTCCCTCGTCCATCATGATCAGGTAGTTCTCCACAGGCACATAGTTCGCTATTGAGTTCCCGGATCCCAGCGCCCAGCGACCGGCAACGCAGTGCTCTATGATCTCTCGGACATACTCTCGGAGTTCCGCCTCTCCCATCCGGCATAGCTTATCCACGTCTACACCGCCTAGGGCAGCGACGCGATTGCCGTGTCGCGCCACGAAATCCGCCACTGGGATGATTTCGTCCTGAAATGAGTGAATAGCGTCAACGCCCACATCATCAATGAGGTCATCCATGATGGCCGACAGATTCCCGCAAGAGTGCAGCCAGTACATCTGGCCATGCTCATGAGCCAGGGCTGCGTACCGCTTGTGCCATGGGAACACGAGTTTACGAAGACGATCCGGGGAGATGAAGGTGGACGTCTTAAAGCCCATGTCATCGCCTTGAAAGAAGCCCGCGACGTTATCAAGGGTGCACGCGTTGCGGTAGAACGAGAGGAGCGCCTCTCCGGTCCGGCTGAACACAGCCTCCACCAAGGCTGGATCCTCATACAGCAGGATGCTCATCCCCTCGAACCCGAGTAGATACTCGGAGGCAATCTCGAACACGCCGCTCGATGGGCAGACGAGCATCTTCATGCCATCTGGGAGGTTCTTCGACACGAACTCATAGGCGGAGTAGTCGACCTGATTCATCTTCGCCCATGGGTATGACTGGAACTCATCCCATGAGGCGATCTCTCCGGAACTCTCCTCAACCCAACCACGCTCACCCCGGGAAAGGTCCGCTGTATCAACAGTGGCCCGGTGCTTGGCGCGGGGCACGTGAAGTCCGTCGCCGACCCGAATGTAGTCATAGCCCATGCGGCGCCAGAATGCGATTTGCTGCTTCCAGTAGCCCTCGAAACTGTACTCCGGTGATGTGATCGGTTTCTCACCGAGGCAGCTCTGCAGCACTTCAGCAACGATCTCTCTGTCTGCGAAAAGCTCGGCGTAGTGAACACGGGCAGCCTTGCGTGTGCCCTCAAGCACCTGCCTGAACTCGGCGAAATCGGGCCTGGGATCATCGAACGGGACGAGCAGCTTTCCTGCCATGGTAGGTCCCTCCCTGTGTGAGTGGTATAGCTGAGCCTCAGCCCCGGGGTTCGCCGCATTGCCGGGCGGGGTGCGCCAGGTAGTCCGGGGCGGGCGATCAGGTTCGGTTCGTGGCGGTTCCAGATGCGGTTCCAGATATGGATAAGGCCCGCCTCAGGGGGTGGGCCTCATCCCTGTCTGACTGCATCTCAGACAGTCAGCGTGTCACTTCAGCTCGGCGTTTGCCTCTTTGATCAGCGTCACTGCATCTGCGAGCGCGCGGTCAGGGCTATTCTGGTTGCGAAGAACAATGTCGATGGCATTGTTCATCGGCACCCACACTGCGTTCATCTCCGGGATATCGGGCAGGATGCATCCATAGTCGGCTTGCGCGCCGAATCCGACGACCTCAGGGCTATTCTTGGCCTCCGGAGTATCGAGGACATCAAGCCGCGGGGGAATGCCCTCGGCGTTCCGGAAAGACCTCAGCATCGCATCCCTGGAAGTCAAGTAGGCTATGAGCTTGACCGCGTCGGCCTTGTTCTTGCTGTATGAGCTCACATGCCACCACTTGAGGCTCACGAACGGCGAGGGATACTTTCCATTGTCCAGTTTCGGCAGGGGCGCGACTCCGTAGTCGATTCCGGCCTGCTTCACATTAGTGATGATCCACGGACCATCGACGATGGCGGCTGCCTTGCCCTCAGTGAACTTGGCAGGAGCAGCCACGTAGTCGGTTCCAACCGGGATCAGACCCTCATCGCGGAATACCTTGAGCAACTTCAATGCCTTCACTGATCCGGCATTCGCGAGTCCGATGTTCTTCGCGTCCCAGCCGTTGGCAGTCGGAGTGAACACGTATCCGCCATAGGCATTCATGAATGGATAAGCGTAGTAGAAGTTCTCCATCGGCCACAACACGCCGAACATGCCCTTCTTCAAGAGCTCCTTCGACCTGGAGATCATCTCATCCATTGTGGCTGGCGGCGTCGGCCAGATCTTCTTGTTGTAGATCAGCCCGATTGTCGAGATGTCGTAAGGAACTCCGTAGAGCTTGCCGTCAACAGTCGCTCCATCTAGGCCCACCTTCATGAACTTGGAGGCATCGATCGAAGTGCGGTCTATGGGCGACAACATGCCGGTAACGGTGAGTATTCCGAGCTTGCCTGAGAGTGAGCAGAACACGTCCGGCCCTTTACCCATGGGGCCGGCGAGGGCGATTCTGTCGGCGGTTTCCAGAACGCCTACTGACTCAATGCTCACAGACCTTCCACTGGTCTTCGTCCACTCGTCTGCTATCGCTCTTATGGTGGCTACCTTCTGAGGTTCACACCAAACCACGATCGGATCCGCTGCTACTGCATACACAGCGCTCAGCGAAAGAAGCAGCAGCCCGACTGCGAGAACGCACAGAACTCGAGTCCATGATTTCACGTGAGATTCCCTCCTCCATGTGGATTCGCATGACATAAACGGCTGACAGATCGCCGGGCCTGCAAGGCCCGCACATATGCACCTCCTCAGACGATGATCACTTAATGGCGCCCTGGGTCATGCCTGACACAATGTACTGCTCAGCTGACAGGAACACGATGACAATTGGAATTGCGGTAAGCACCGACACTGCGGAGAAAGAGGCCCACTGCGTCGAGAACTGAGACGAGGTGAGGCTCCTCATGCCGAGTACTGAGGTCCACTTGGCGGTGGAGGTTATGATCACCTGCGCCATGATGTACTCCGAATAGGGCCCGAGGAAATTCACCAAACCGACTACGTACAGTATCGGCTTTGCCAAAGGAAGGAGTATTCTTACGAACGCCTGAAACCTAGTGGCGCCGTCGATCATGGCCGACTCCTCAATCTCCTTGGGCAATGAATCGAAGTACCCCTTGAGAAGCCACACCGAGAAGGGGATCGCACCTCCCACATACACGATTATCAGCCCCAGGTAGGTATCGATTAGGCCTGCCCATCCAAGGAGAGTGTAGAGCGCCACAATCGCCATGAAACTGGGGAACATCTGCATAATCATCGATGCTATCAGCCCTTGCCTACGCCCTGGAAATCTCATTCTTGAGAAAGCATAGGCCGCTGGTGTTGTTACAGCGAGCGCTGCAAGGGCTGTGAGTACGGAAACCTTGACCGTATTCATGATCCAGCGCGGGAAATTCACGTCGGGATCGGTGAGTACCGTCTTGTAGTTGTCGAGTGTTACTGTATCAGGAATGAGAGAAGAGCCCACGAGGCCAGTGGAAGCCTTGAATGAGCACGATGCCACCCAGAGAAGTGGATAGAGAACCAAGACGCAGGCGACTGCCAGCACAAGGTAGAGAAGCACCAGCTCAAGCATGTTGCCTGCTTTTTTACGGTAGCTTGTGCGCTCGGATCTGCAAACGTTCGCCATCTCACTGCTCCTCCTGTTTGAGCTGTTTGAGGACTCCCGACAGCTTGAAGTTGGTCATGCTCATGATCACAACGAATGCGAAGACGAGCAGCGCGAGAGAGGATGCGTACGCCCACTGCAGTTGCCGGAAACCAACGTTGTACACCCATGTCATGAGGATGTCAGTCGCGCCTGCTCCCCTACTTCCGGGCACCGGTGGGCCGCCGCTTGTGAGCAGGTAGATGATTCCGAAGTTGTTAAAGTTGCCTGCGAACATCAGGACCGCCACAGGTGCGATGACTGACATCACGAGTGGGAAGGTGATGCGGGAGAATGAGTCCCACCTAGATGCGCCGTCGACCCTTGCGGCCTCATACACCTCATTCGGCACACTCTGAAGCGCTGCCGAAATCACCGACATGTTGAATGGGAAAGCGATCCACACGTGCGTGAGGAGTACGCTCACTCTTGCCCAGAAGTTGTCCTGGAACCAGGATATCGGGGAAAGCCCGATTGACTTCAGTAGTCCATTGATGGGGCCGAAGCTTGTGTTGAAGAGGCCGAAAAACACCATGATCGTCACTGCTGAGGGGATCGCCCATGGCAGCATAAGGATGGTTCGGAACATGCGGCGAAGCCGAATCTGCCTATTCTGCAGAGTGAGGGCCAGAACCAGCCCAACAAGAAATGCAAAGACCGTGCCCAATGCGGCGTACGCGAGGTTCCATGCGAGCACCGTATCGAGTTGGCCCCTCCATGAGGAGCCCGACTGGAGCAACTTCCTGAAGTTGGAGAAGCCTACCCAGTCGAATCTGCCGGCGGGTGGGCAATGGTACAAGTTGTAGTTGGTGAAGGCCAGCGCAACGTTGAATAGCAGTGGGATGAGTATTACGAAGGCTGTAAGAGCCATAGCTGGCGCGATGTAGAAGTAGGGTGCGGCGGATCTCAGGAAAGCGTGCCAGTCGCTTCCGGCGCTGACCTCTTCTGGCAGGCGTCCACATAGGCGCACAAACTGCGCGGTCTTGACGGCATCGGCGACGTTTGCTGCGTGGAACCACGCGTATGCTCCTACTGCCAGCGCCGAAAGGATGCCAACTAGAAGGATGTGGCGTGAATCAACGAACCTGCCGACGGGGTTCAGAGTCACCAGGCCGTAGAGAGGATCCCTGAGCGTCGTGATGGCGAGCACCAGGAAGATTGCCTCGATACACATGAATGCCAGAGCCTTCCGCCGCTGCCCATTGTAGACCTGCCCTGCACCGGCGATCAGGGCTGAGAGGACTCCGGCGACTTTTGGATTGGGGTTCCGTGCCTTCACATCCAGTCCCTCCGTTGTGCCTCGTATTTGCCGTCCATACTCCCGCCCGACGTCGCTCTGCTCAGATCAGCCAAGCAATGCCATGCGGGCTGGACCGACATGGGATCTGTGTCCCATCTGTGTTCCGTACGTGTCACACGTATCTGACTGTCCCCGTTACCTCGAATACTTGCGCTCCTGGGCCCTGAATACGCTCACTGCCTCCGTGGCCTCGTCCGCCGTGTCGGTCACCACGGAGAATACCAGTCGCACATGTTTCGATAGGCCGTAGTAGTCGGATATCTCGGCTGCAGAGGCATCGACCGCGATCACAGGCTTGTCGGGCGATCTGCCAAAGAGGTCTGGATGCTTTTCTATGAGGTTGCTGAGAATCTGCACTGGACGAGTCTGGTTCGGGTCCGCAACGATCTGTATCTGCCGCAAATGCTTAAGCTTCAGGAATTCAGGCATCACGTGGGGGCCGGCAGAGTGGCAGTGGACCTCGCCGATTCCGAAAGCATCAAATGCACGCTGAGTGTATGGAGCGCCGAACTCCCGATAGTGGGCGGGGGAACAGAGGCTAGATATGTCTTCCGACACAGCTATCCTGTTTGGAGCGCAGTGCCATGCTGAAAGCTCATGTGCGAACTGGGGAGCGAATATCTCCCTTATCTGAGCCGACGCGAACCAGATGGTCGCATCCGTAGCAAGTTTCATGAGGCGGTGGACGAATTCCGGGTCTTCGTAGAAATCCATGTAGATGGCCTCGCCCCGAAGCGCCCAGGCCAGGTCGAGGGGTGAGTAGTAGCCGCGCCCCAGAGGTATCCTGTATGGAGCGATCTTCTCCAGGGTGTAGCGGGTAGCGGCGTTGAGGCGAACGAACCAGCGGTTAGCGGGGTCCAGGCTGAGGCGGGCAAGGTCGGATTTCTCCGTGATCACAGGTTTAGCCCAGCTAGTGTCGTCGCCAAACTCGATATCCCCGGCTACGAATGCGCTGAACTCCCCGATTCCCATGTAGGGAACAACCGATGGAATCCAGTCGTCGTCGATTCCGCGGCGGATATCCATTAGCTCCGCCTGATACGAAAGGTAGTCGTCGAGATATGAAGAAATCCCTTCCTCAAAATCGTACTGATTGAGAGAAGGGCCCTTGAGAGTGAGAACAGACGGGAATGTGTAGATGAGTGCGCTGGGAATGCTGGGTGAATCCGACGCCCCGGAGGTTGAGGGAATCCCACTGAAGAAGGCACGGACTCTCGACATGCAAGATTCCAGCTCGGGTCTGTAGTTCGAAATGTCACAAAACATCCTAGCACCTCATTGGCTGCCCAACCGGGCCGTCATTGCGCATACATAGTAGTCAACCCATCAACCACTATATTAGACTGGGAACTAGTGTATGTCAACACACACTGCGTGCGCATGGTCCCGCGCACATAGGCCGCGCGCGTAGGCCGCACACATAGGCCGCACGCATGGTGACGCACGCATAGGCCGCGCGCATGGTGACGCGCACATGGCGCCGAGTGCGTGGCGACGAGCGTACGGCGGGGTTTGAGGCGATGAGTTTGAGGCGATGAGTTTGCGGCGATGAGACGGTTGAGTCGGGGCGCTGTTGACAGTAGTTTACGAGTAGAGAGGGGAGACTGGCGCTAGTGAAGGTGTGTGACAGTCATGTCCATGTGGGGGAGTTCTACGACCGAGTGAACCGTTCGGTCCAGCACTATACGCCTCGTGAACTGGTTTCCCAGATGGCGGCAGCTGGGGTTGACTTGGCTATCGTGTCGCACATCGGCGCCATCGCCGAGCCCATCGAGGCGAACCGCGAAATGACGCGGATTGCAGCCGAATATCCACAACTTGCGCCGCTTGTTTGGGTGAGCCCCGATGTTATGTCGCCAGATGATGTATTGGACCTGCTTGATCTGGGCTTCAAGGGGCTGAAGTTCCATCCCACGGCTGGCCAATACCGGGCAGACTCTCCTGCGCTGAATCCCTACCTGGATTTGTGCCTAAACACGCGCACTGCGGCTCTGTTCCATAGTGCTTCCGATGAGTACAGCGCTCCGGCGTTCTTCGATGCTGTAGCCTTGGCACACCCGTGCGTTCCGATCGTGCTTGCACATATGAACCTAATGGGACCTGCAGGAGAGGCGATTGAGGCGGCCGAGGCCCATCCGAATCTGTACCTCGATACAAGCTGGGCTGCGCCTGAGGACATCCTAGAGGCCATATCGCGGCTGGGCGCTGGCCGTGTGCTCTGGGGCACTGATGCTCCGCTGGGAGGGGCATCCCACTATGCGCAGGATCGGGGTCGCCCAATCATCGAACAGCGCCTCACGCAGGCAGAACGAGAGGCGGTTCTGTGGGGGAATGCCGAGAGGCTGTTCAGGCTGTAGATCATGGGTTCCGCCATCTCGCGGCCCATGTTCAGCACCCTTGGGCGTTCAGTTGCTCGGTTTTCGCTGCAGCCCTGAGCTCGTTAGGTACTCTGTACCTGAGGCATTGCCTTGGCATCGTGGAAGGCAACGTCTCGCACGCCGCTTACAGCCGCTGATGCGGCTCCGTGGTTCTCAAGCTTCCGGTCCCGCAGGCTGTCAATGTCGGCCAAACCAGCATTGTCGCGCGCTCAATGCCACTCAATTGGACATTGACGGTCCGACTTCCGCGGTCGAGGTTCGCGCAGATTCCATGACGCGCGCGGGCGATTTCCGAAAACGCGTCTAGCTGCAAGTAAGCCGCGCCACAGTGTGCCATGATCCCGCCCTCTCGCGCGCAGTGTCGCCAATCTCGCCGGAACGCACGTTTGGAGGATCTCAATGCTGGTTTCATCGACATCGCGGGCTTCTCAATGTCGATTCCATCGACATTGAGCTCGTCTCACTGCTGGATTCCTCGACATTATCGCTCCAGTGCTCGGTCGCCCCTCGTCAGGCGGCGCGGGGATGCAGCCGGGGACCATCACGCTGCTTGCAGAGCCCACGGTCGAACCAGGGCTCCTGCAGCTCATGGCAGATCTGCGCCGCTGTAGGGACCAGCTATGCAAGCGGGAGCAATCGGCATGCTCTGGGTGCATATCGCTTTGAGAAGGAATGAAGCATCAAGTGGAGAAATCGGCACTACAGTACTGATACGCGAAGGATGCAGCATGTTGACGCAATCGATCACATATGTGCTCGGTGGGGGTGTGTGGGATGTCCGCCAATAGGCGTACTGGGGACGCCCAAGAGCAAGCGCCTGAACTCGCTGGCCTTGCAGAAGATGCGCAGAAGGCATGCGATGCCATAGCGGCCGTAGTAGGTCTGGAAGTGGAAATTGTCGACAAGAACCTGCTTCGGATAGCTGGAACTGGCAAGTACCGTCTCCGCGTAGGGCATTCACTCGAACACGAAGGCGCAGTGTATCGGCAAGTCCTCAGAACTGGTCAGGGCACAATTGTAACCAGGCCCGGTCTGGAACCCATTTGTGGCCTGTGTTCCAAGTACGGTAGTTGCGACGAGAAGGCGGAGCTTTCTGCACCGATAGCCGTTGAAGGCGATATTGTAGGCGTCATCGGGCTGGTCTGCTTCGACCAATCCCAGCGCGCCAGGCTGCTGGACAGGCTTGAGTGTCACAAGAACTTCATCGAACATATGGCCGGTCTGCTTGCAAGCAAGATTCGAGAGCACGCTCTGTTGGAACAGGAGCGGCGCGCTGCTCAAGAGGTCGCTGCGCTGCTCGATCGGATGGCCGACCCGGTGCTGGCTGTAGATCAGAATGGAAGGCTGGTCCATTACAACGTCCCGGCAGGCCGGCTTCTGAATATCCCTGATGGCGATGGCTTCAGTGCTGCCCAGCGGGAGAAACGCATGGTCTGCAGCACTGAGGAACTGGGGTTCTTGGAAAGCACTCTCAGAACCAAGGAAGGGTTCGAGGAGAAGGAGATGTTTCTCAGTTTCGGGGGAGTCGAGAAACCCTATCTCGTATCCGCTACGCCGTTGGCATCGGGAGGGCTTATCTACGGTGCTATGGCGGTGATCCGTCCGCTGGGAGAACTCCACCGCTGGGCCTACAACTTGACGAATGCCGTGAAGGTATTCACGCTCAACGACATCATCGGGGAGAGCCCTGCGATCCAGCTCATCAAGGAGAAGGCGCTCAAGGTGGCGGGAGGCAAGTCCAACATCCTGATAACAGGAGAAAGCGGCGCCGGGAAGGAGCTGCTCGCAAGGGGAATACACAATGCGAGCGGCCGTGCTGACCGGCCGTTTGTCGCGGTGAACTGCGCCGCGATTCCAGATACTCTCCTCGAGAGCGAGCTTTTCGGGTACGAAGAAGGAGCATTCACAGGCGCGAGAAAAGGCGGCAAACCTGGAAAGTTCGAACTCGCCGACGGGGGGACGATCTTTCTCGATGAAATAGGCGAGATGCCCATCCATCTCCAGGCGAAGCTGCTCAGAGTGCTCGAAGGCTGGGAAGTGGAGCGTGTTGGAGGCACTCGGTCAAGGCCCATCGATGTGCGACTCATGGCCGCCAGCAATCAGGACCTCGAAGGGAAGATCGCTTGCAGAGAGTTTCGCGAGGACCTGTATTTCCGTTTGAACGTAATACCTTTGCAGGTCCCGCCGCTGCGCGACAGAGAAGGAGACACTCCGCTCTTGGCACGCTACTTCATCCGAAAGCATGCCGCCTTGCTCAACAAGAAGATCGAGGGGATGGAACCCAGCGTGGCTAGGTTGTTCGAGAGCTACTGGTGGCCCGGCAATGTCCGCGAGCTTGAGAACACAATCGAGCATGCCGCCAACATCGAGAGTACATCCATCATTCATGAACGGAGTTTGCCAGAGACGATTCGCACCAGGGCATCGAGCGTCTCGAGGAAGTTGCGCGGCCATGCGGGCATTGACGACATGGAGGCGCGCCTGATAGAAAAAACCCTGGGGCGATACGGGTACAGCTACCGTGGCAAGCAACAGGCGGCGCGCGAACTGGGAATCGGCATTGCCACCCTTTATCGGAAAATGGCTCGCTATGGCATCCCGGGAGTCCATGCCGCAAAACGATAGCAGCGCCTATCAATGTGATGGGTTTCATTATCAGTGGTTCTTTCGCAACAATGCCGCCAGCATATCGCGCATTTGACGCACTTTGACTCTACCCTCGCAGGCAGATATTACTATCAACATGATAGGCGGCGTTCCTTGACGTCAGAAGCCTCGCTATTTCGACAGTGATAACTGCCCAGCTAAACGCGGGTGTTGTCGAACTTGTGGTCTAGATGTGGCATGGCGTGGAAATTGCATGTCTTATCAGATCGAATGCACAGGCGCGATGTAACAACATGGATGGCAGGCGTATCGTGAGTGGCGCTTTGAGGAAGCCTGCCAAGCCTTATAGGAGGAAGTTGCATGTCTCGGAGGATGGTATGGGGACCGACATTCGAGGAGATGCTGCATCCCGACAAGATCGACCCTCAGATCCGGAAGCAGGCTCTCGCAGCAAGGGAGAGCGATCCGCTCAACGAGATCAACCTGTACAATATCACCTGGAAGCGGCCGGATGGGAAGCCGTGTTACGTTGTCATTCCCAAAAAACTGACCGGAGTAGATGCCAACATCATAGCTCTGTACGGTCGGGACTTCCCCACGGGTTCACACAAGGTGGGGGCAACGTACACGGTTACGGTCGAAAAACAGCTCAATGGGGAGATCACTCCAGGTGAGCACACAGTGGTGTTCCCGTCCACAGGCAATTACGGAATAGGCGGCGCCTGGGTGGGGCCCCGCATGGGCTACGACTCCTTGGTGATTCTTCCTGAACTGATGAGCGCGGAGCGTTTCCAGAAGATCGAAGGATACGGGGCAAGGTACATCAAGACAACGGGCTGTGAATCCAGCGTGAAAGAGATATACGATAAGTGCTGGGAGCTTAAGCGCCAACCCGAGATACGGGTGCTCAACCAGTTCGAAGTGATGGGCAACTACAGATTCCACTACTACGTCACGGGCAATACCGCAGTTGAACTTGTTGCCGATCTCGCAAAGCGCGGAATAGGCAACGGCAGGTGCGCGGCGTTCGTCTCGGCGATGGGCTCTGGAGGCACCATAGCCGCAGGCGATAGGCTGAAAGAGGTCTTCCCCGAACATCGCATAGTCGGCCTTGAGCCGATTCAGTGCCCGACCCTTTTCAACAACGGATACGGCGACCACGACATCCAAGGCATTGGCGACAAGCACGCCACATGGATTCACAACGTTATGAACATGGATTGCCTCATGTGCATCGATGATATGGAGAGCAAGTGGGGCCTGCAACTGCTGACAGATCCTGTGGGCATGGAGTATCTGGCGCAGAATGCAGGAATCCCAGAAGAGACTGTACGCGAGATGTCCACCTTGTTTGGCATCTCAGGTGTATGCAACGTTCTGGGCGCGATCAAGACAGCTAAGCACTACAGGATGACCAGCAGCGAAAACGTGGTCACTGTGCTTACCGACACCATAGATCGTTACCATTCGGTGATGAGCGCATTGGATGACAAATTCGGCAAGATGGATGCAGGCAAGGCAGAAGCCCGCTTGTCAGGCATCTTCCGGAGCGCCAAGCTTGACTACATTCAAGAGGGAACTGTTAACAATCGCGATAGATGGTTCAACCTCAAGTACTACACCTGGGTTGAGCAACAGGGCAAGACAGTTGCTGAGCTGAACGCGCAGAGAAGCCAGGCCTGGTGGGCTGAAGAGCGGAGTAAAGTCCTTGATATCAACGACCGCCTTTGCCAAGCGCGAAAGCGGTCATGAGAGCGGTGATGAGAGAGGAGTGATCACGATTAGCTTCCCTTTCGAGAAAGCATTGGATCAAGCAGAAGGATACCGAAAGCAGATCTCCGGATTCCTGCGCGACATGGTCGCGATACCAGGTGAAAGCTGTCAGGAGAAGGCAGTGATCCAGCGGATCGGAGAGGAAATGGAGGCCGTAGGTTTCGACAAGATCGAGATCGATCCTATGGGCAACATCCTCGGACGCATTGGAACTGGCAAGACCCTGATAGCGATGGACGCACACGTTGACACCGTTGGCATTGGAGACCCAAGCCTCTGGGAAGTCGATCCGTACAAGGGATACGAGGACGAGAACATCATCATGGGCAGAGGCGCCAGCGATCAGAGGGGCGGCATGGCCTCGATGGTGTATGCCGGCAAGATAATCAAGGATCTGGGCCTTGAGGGCGACTATACTTTCCTGGTGACCGGAACCGTTCAGGAAGAGGACTGCGATGGCCTCTGTTGGCAATACCTCATCCACGATGGCGGAATTCGGCCCGACTTCGCCGTGATTACCGAGCCGACATCACTGAACATCTACCGTGGGCAGCGTGGACGTATGGAGATAAAGGTGACGACTAAGGGCATAAGCTGCCACGGATCCGCTCCTGAGCGGGGCGACAACGCGATCTACAAGATCGCCCCCATCCTTCAGGAACTGCGTGCCCTAAACGAGAACCTTCATGTAGATTCGTTCCTGGGCAAAGGGAGCCTGACCGTATCCGAGGTCTTCTTCAGCTCGCCTTCCAGGTGCGCAGTTGCTGACGGGTGCTGGATCTCCGTCGACCGCCGGTTAACAGACGGGGAGACGTGGGAAATGGCTCTCGAGCAGATAAGGAATCTTCCGGCAGTTAAGGAAGGAAAGGCCGAGGTGTCGATGTACGGGTACGACCAGCCGTCATATACAGGTCTGGTGTATCCCACAGAGTGCTTCTTCCCGACCTGGGTCCTTCCCGGCGACCACATGGTCTGTGAGACGCTAGTCGATGCCTACCGTGGTCTATTCCAGAAGGATCCCCTCGTGGACAAATGGACATTTTCCACCAATGCAGTGTCCATCATGGGGCGATACGATATCCCTTGTATAGGATTCGGCCCCGGGCACGAGGATCAGGCCCATGCTCCCAACGAGAGGACCTGGAAGGACGAACTGGTGAAAGCGACTGCCATGTACGCGATGATTCCCTTGCTCTATACCTCGAAAACCGCCTGACGATCCAGGCAGAAGAACTGTGTATGGAGGAATTTGAGCAATGCAGACGATTTTCAGGGGAAAACACTTCATCACCTTGGAGGAATGGTCGCTTGAGGAGATCGATACGCTTCTGGATGTGTCGTATGAGCTGAAGCGCGATTTTGCCATGGACAGGCCCACAGATTACCTGCCGCGCAAGACCGTGTTCCTCATGTTCTTTGAGCAGTCTACGCGCACTCGAAACTCAATGGAAGCCGGCATTACGCAGTTGGGCGGACATGCCCACTTCCTCGATGCCAGCAACATGCAGATCGCGCACGGCGAAGTCGCCAAGGATACGGCAGTCATCCTCTCGAGAATGGGCCACGCCATAGCCTGCAGGAACTGCTTCTGGAAGCAGGGGAATACGTATCTTCGCGACATGGCGAAGGCTTCGACAGTCCCCATCATCAGCATGCAGGACGATCTGTATCACCCACTTCAGGCCATTGCAGACCTGATGGCGATCCAGGAGAAGAAGGGCAGGAACACCAGGAACCTTAAAGTCTCCGTGATATGGGCGTACGCCACAACCCACAAGAAGCCCATCTCCGTTCCTGTGAGCCAGGTCCTTCTCTTCCCGAGATACGGAATCGATGTCACGCTTGCCTATCCAGAGGGATACGATCTGCCCGACTGGGTAATCGAGAAGGCCAGGAAGAACGCTGGCGCCCACGGCGGATCCTTCAGGATAACTCATGACCAGGAAGAAGCCTATCGAGATGCCGACGTCGTATTCCCCAAGAACTGGGGCAGCTGGGTGACCAACGAGAGCACGGCAGTGGTTGACTCGCTTCTCGAAGCGAACAAGGGCTGGAAGTGCACCAGCGCCCGGATGGCGCTGACGGCGAAGGATTCACTATACATGCACGCCCTGCCTGCCGACCGCCTCAACGAAGTAGAGGACGCCGTGATCGACGGGCCTCACTCAGCCATCTACGATGAGGCAGAGAACAGGCTTCACACAGCAAAGGCCGTCATGGCGCTTACCATGGGGGGAAGATAGCGAGAGGAGGGGTAGCGGCAAGCACACTACAGAGCATTCAGGTAAGGTGCAAGCTTCGTAGGTCAAGCTTATGTGATACCGGAGTCGGCATGGATCCAGTCCCTGATGCCGGGGACCCGTTTCCACTGGGGGTTTTTCGTGGCTCTGGCGGCGGCCCTGCTGGCGTATGTGATTCTCTGGCGGACCAGCCTTGGCTTCAAAATCCGGGCTGTGGGCATGAACCGGAGCGCTGCCCGGTATGCGGGAATCGACGAGAAGAAGATATTCGTGATCGTCTTCCTGATCAGCGGAGCGTTTGCCGGCCTGGCCGGGTTCATGGAGGTCAATGGCATCCAGCACATGGCCGTCCAGGGGTTCAACCCGGTGCTGGGCTCGGAGGGGATAGGGATAGCCATCCTGGGCAACGCTCACCCTCTAGGAATTGTGCTCTCCGGCCTGCTGTTCGGGGCGCTCAAGGTGGGTGGAAACCTGCTGACGCAGACGACCACCATTCCATCTAGCATCATCGGGATCATGGAAGGCTTCGTGATGCTCTTTGTGGTTCTGTCGTACTTCGTCCAAAAGAAGATCATCCTGGCCCAGCGCAAGAGAGACCTGGTGAAAGGGGAGGAGAGCGTATGATGATCACTGGCCTTCTGGCAAGAGCACTGCAGATGAGCACTCCCCTGTTTCTGGGATCCCTGGCTGAGGTCTTCGTTGAGCGGACCGGCGTGATGAATATGGCCATCGAAGGGATCTTCCTGATGGGCGCCTGGGGAGGCTTCGTCGGGGCGTATCTGACAAAGAGCCTGTTCTGGGGCTTGATAATGGCCATGACGGTCGGCGTCGCGGTAGGCGCGGTATACGCCTACATTACGGTGAGACTGAAACAGCACCAGATCGTGACGGGCGTGGCGCTCAATATCCTGTCGGCGGGAATCAGTGTCTACCTGTACAGGGTGCTCTTCGGAGTGCCTCTGATCCCCCTGACGGTCGACTCGCTCAGGAGGATGCCCATTCCGTTGCTTTCCCGGATCCCGATCATCGGTCCGGCGCTGTTCAACCAGAATATCCTGACCTACCTGGCCCTGGCCCTGATGCCCATAGGATACTGGATCCTGTTCAGAACCCGTCTTGGGCTTGTTGTCCGTTCGACCGGGGCTAACCCGGAGGCGGTGGACGCCGCGGGAACAAACGTTGAAAGGACGCAGTTCCTGGCTGTTCTCGCTTCGAGTGCCCTGGACGGCCTGGCCGGGGCGTTCTACTCAATCGGGTTCCTTGGTATGTTCTCAGACGACATCATTGGCGGTCGAGGGTGGATCGCGTTCGCAATCTGCTTCCTCGGCAACTGGAATCCTATTGGCGCTCTGATCGGAGGACTCATATTCGGACTGGCAGACAGTCTGGCAGTGCTGCTGCAGACCTCTGGCATCAGGATCGTGCCCAACGAGCTTCTGATCGCACTGCCGTATATACTGACTATCATCGCTACGATAACCAGGAAGCAGTTCAACGTGCCCGCGTATCTGGGAGTCCCGTACGTGAAGGAACGGAGCTAGGAACGAAGCAGGCGCTAAGCTAAGGCTTGACCGGGCGGACATGCTGCTTGAGTCCTCCGCGAGATGGTTTCGCACTTCTCTCTATGGACGCACACATCGCACATGCTATAGGCTCTGAGCCTTTCTGGGAGCGTCGGGCCCATGGGAAACATGACTGACACCGACTTGAGCGGGCTCATCATGAACGAGGAGGACAGTGTGACTCCGATTCTGCGGGCGTCGAGCAGCGAGAACAGCACTGCCTGGGACTCTATGGGGATGGCATGGCACCCAGGCGCGAGCCTGGGGCCTATGTCAACCTGGAGGCGTTCCGCTTCCGCGCGTCTGGCGCAGACCGCTCGGAACTCGCCTGTCATGCGACGAAGGAGAATAGTGCCCATCGTGTCGAGGACGACTGCGGCGAGGGGGTCGCCCGAGGCGAACACCTCCTGCACTCTGTGCTCCAGGTTCGGGCCTATGGTTCCGATGCCGATGGCTAAGTGTGTTGCCCCTTGAAGCAATGGGCCTGAACATGAGATGTCGAAGCCCCCTGCTAGGCTTATCGAGTCACGCGTGATGGCGGTAATCCTGCTGACCGTTGAGATGAGCATGGGCGTTGCGAGCCCTGCGGAGATTGCGACGTTGGCCTCTTCGATGGATTGGAGCACTGATTGAAGCGCAGCGCCGGATGACTCGCCGCCGATGGCGGCGAGCACCTCTTCAGGCGGAATAGCAGTAGCCTGCATATGTATGATTCGGCAGTCAGCGTATGGCTCTATCATTGTTGTGACAGCCTTTCATAGTGGAACGTGGGACTGGGCTTCAAAGGTCATGCAGTCGGTGAAGACTTCCATGAACCTAGGATCCGCGCTTAACTCGATGTGCTCGATTACGCGCGCAAGGCGGAGCGCCTCGCGGTAGAAGACGCTGTTCGCGACTGCTAGTGCCGCTCCTTCCCCTGCCGCGTTTCCGATCGACTCGATCCTGGCGCGTTGAGCGGCCGGCAGAAGGCCTATGGCCACTGCAGCCCGGTTATCCAGGTATGTGCCGAAGGCGCCTGCGAGGACTACTCGCTCAAGATCGCCCGCTCCAATTCCCGCCTGCGCAAGCAGGATCTCTGCGCCTGCCCTGATTGCTCCCTTTGCGAGCTGCAGCTCCCGAACATCGCGCTGGGTGAGGGCCACCTCGGGTGTGCTCTCCTTCGCTAGCTTCAGGATGAATCGAGCGCCGCCGGGTCCGTCTACGAGCCGCTTGTCGCCAGCGCCCTGGGCGTAGGCGCCATTGCCCAGGATCAAACCTGCTTCGCGCAGTGCAGCCACCAGGCTCACTAACCCCGATCCGCACACCCCGATTGGTTCTCCGCCGCCGATCACGTGCAGCTCAATGCCTGCGTCCGTCTGCAGATGCGGCAGATGCCTGTCTGAAGTGCGCGGCTTGCGCAGCCCAGCCCAGTCGATGGCCCCATCGGAGGCGATCATCCCGCACGAGATGCTTACCCCCTCAAAGGCCGGCCCGGCTGCAGTGGAGCAGGCAAGCACTCGTCCATTCGCCGCGAGCAGTATCTCACCATTAGTGCCGATGTCGATAAGGAGCATGGGGCGTGAGTGCTCGTGGACGCCCGCTGCTACTGCTGCGGCAAGTGCGTCGGAGCCGACGAATCCGGCTATGTTCGGGAGAAAGAAGAAACGTCCAAGGGGGTTCACCGAGTGAACACCCACATCAAGCGGTGACATGAGTCCACAGTCAATCGCCGCCGGAGCGTATGGAAGCCTTGCTAGCCTGCCGGGTGCGATGCCTAGGAACAGATGGTGCATGCAGGTGTTCCCAACGGCTCCCGTGAGGTAGATCTGCTTACTGCTCACCCCTGCTTGTGAGGCGAGCCTGGCTATGAGGCTGTCGATTGCGTCAACTGCCTCCGAACGCAACTCAGCGAGGCCGCCGGGGCTCTCGGAGTAGGCGATGCGCGAGATGAGGTCAGCGCCATGCCTGGATTGCGGATTCAGCGTTCCCGTTGCGCCCACAATGTGGCCAGAGGACAGATCGATGAGATACGCCACGAGGGTGGTAGTGCCGATATCAAGTGCGATCCCATAGGCGGAGGCGCGTACAGCGGACGTGCAGGCGGATGTGCAGGCGGCGGATGTGCAAGCGGCGCCCGCGGCTGCTGTCTCCGCCACATCGATCAGCTGGCCATCTACGGATACTCCGTGCAGCCGCAGGGCGCCCGTGCTTCCCGTGCCTGAGAAGGCCTGAGCCGCTCGCCTGATGAGGGGCAATACGCCCTGGCCGGCGTTGAACGCCGACGCGACGCGTTCCCAGTCGGAGGCGGCTGGCTTCTCCAGGTCGATCAGGACATCGCGCATCGTCACCCGAGGTTCGAATGCCGTTCGGGCGTCAGCAGACGGAGCGGCATTCGCTCCGCCCTCTGCCAGGGCCGGGTCTCCGTGCAGAAGCACGAAGGCAGAACGCTCAATATCTGGGCCGGCGGCGCCTATGATCACTTCGGAGTCGCCCGCGATTGCTGCCTGGCACGCGAGACGCACGCCGCCGGCGAGTTCAGCCTCGGTGAGCAATTCTCGCTCAGCGTCGGTCGGAGCCGAGAGTCCGCCAGTCGCTGATACCTTGCATCTACCGCACACTCCTCGACCGGCGCACGGGGCATACACGCCCACACCCGCACGCCTCAATATGTCGAGCAGCAAGGCGCCTGGTTCTGCAATTGCGCAGATCTCGGTATGTGCGCTTGGCTGCGCGGCGCGTCCTACGATTCGAACAGAGGTCAATGCCGTCCCTCCATCATGAATGCGTCGATGTTCTCGTGCGGGGTCTCATAGGGGAGGTCGCAACCGGTGCTGAGTATGAAGTTATCACGTTCCGCCATGGAGTCAAGCAATGCGCGCACTGCCCGAGCCACGTTCTCCGGGTCCTGCTGCACCATGACGCCGACTGGATCGACGTTGCCGATCAGCACGACCTCTGGGTCAACCACCCTGGCCGCTGCCGGGAAGTCCACCGGGGAATCGAGGGATAGCCCCTGTGCACCTGTTGAACACATCTCGCGCAGGAGGTGCGTGGTGTCGCCGCATATGTGTAAGACCATAATGTCGGCCATTCCGGGAGAGGCGATGAGTTCCTTGACGTACGTTCCACAGAATTCATGGAAAGATCTGGGGGATAGGAACGTGGCTGTGGGTTCGAGGATTGCGACCATGTCGGCTCCGGCGTCAGCCAGGGCCCGGGCATACCTGATGCACAGGTTCTGGCAGAATCTCACTGTACCATGAACGAGCTCGGGATCGGTGATGGTGGCGACCGCAAGCTCCGAGGCGCCCATGAGCAGACCGGCCAGGGTGAACGGTCCAGTTATGTATCCGGCTTTCGGGATCGAGATGCTGCGGCTCATCAGTTCCATCGTCTTGACATATGCTGCTATCCTGGCATCGTCCATAGGATCGAGAGCATTCAGAAGGGCAAGATCGGTCACCTGGGTCACTGGGTGCTCTTCCACCGTTGGCGATTCGAACGGAGGGTATCTCACAGGAAGGCCGAGGGCCCCCGCTTCTAGGGAAAGATCCATCATAAAGAAGATCGCATCGGGAGAGAACCGCTCTGCAGCCCGGGCCACGGTCCTGGCGTGCAGACCGGGGTTGAACTCGTTCTGCTTGAGAGAGGAGCCGGTGAGGCGTGCCCCAGGGTAGCCCAGCAGGGGCACGACAAGTCGCCGCTCTGATGATCGCACCAGATCAATGAGCCTCATTGAGCTGCCTCCTTTCCGCGCGTCACGCGTGAACGAGCAGTCGCGCCAGGTCAACTGCCGAGCTTGCATCTGGAGAGTAGCCGTCCGCACCGATCTCCTTGGAGTAGCGGTCTGTAACTGGTGCGCCGCCTATGATCACCTTGACCTGGTCCCTCAGGCCTGCAACCTTCAGGGATTCAATGGTAGCTTTCATGGCGGGCATTGTCGTTGTGAGAAGGGCGGACATCCCCAGAATGTCGGGCCTCTCGTTCTTCACGGCATCAACGAACTTGCCAGGCGGCACATCAGTGCCCAGGTCAATCACTTCGAACCCAGCGCCTTCGAACATCATCTTAACAAGGTTCTTGCCGATGTCGTGAAGATCGCCCTTGACAGTGCCGATTACGAGCTTGCCGGCAAATGAAGCTCCCGTCTTCGCCAGGATCGGCCTGATTAGGTTCAGCCCCGCATACATCGCCCGTGCGGCCACCATCACCTCAGGGACGTAGATCTCGTTCCTCTTGAACTTGGCGCCAACGACCAACATCGGAGCAATCAGGCCTTCATTCAGAATCTCCTGAACATCAACGCCATCTGCGAGCGCCTTCTCGGTGATCTCCTTCACCTTCGGCGCGTTTCCCGCATCAAGCGCCGCGCACATTTCGCTGTAGTCGAACAACAGAACAACCTCCCGTCAATGGTCAGTGATCTTTGCCAACTCGAGTGTCCAATGCTAGCTTAGAGCATTACAGTGACTGTTTCCATGGACACATCTGTGGTTTCATGCACTATCCTGCTGAAATCATCCGTTTGCGGTAGTCTCGCGGAGACAGCCCTTCCGCCCGTTTGAAACACCTGCTGAAGTGGGCAGGGTCCTGAAAGCCAGTCCTCTCCGCTACTTCTGCAATTCCACATCCTGCCACGGTCAGCAGATGCTTCGCCTCTTCAATGCGCATCGCTGTGAGGTAATCCATGACGGATGTGCCCGTTTCCTGCTTGAACAGGTGGCTGAGATGGGATGGGCTGAGGCAGACGTAGGAGGCTACGTCGGCCACCGAGAGTTTGTTGGAGAAGTTGCGGCGCATGAAGGCGGCACACTCTCGGATTACACCCTTGCTTACGTGTGCGCACCCGGCGTCAGTATTGTTGTGGCGGTTGTGTCCTGTTCCAACCGCCGCCCTCGTTTCCGATTCGCGCCCGCCACGGGTGCTGTCGGCTGCATCTGGGACTGCAGTGAGGAACTCGTCGAGCACGCGAACGATCCAGGCACACAATTCCTCGAACACCGCACAGCGCGAAAGCAGTCCTACTGACTCGTAGTTGAGCCCTAGGATGCGCTCTGGGTCTGCTCCTGCCTCCACAGCCGCTCTGGCCAGGAATACGGCGAGTTCCAAGAGTCGTGCTTTGATGATATCGATTCGGGTGGGCTCAGTGAGGAAGATGTCGGCGAGCATGGTATTGAGGATTCGCTTCGCTTCTGAACGCTGCCTTGCGCGGACTGCGCGCATCAGATCGCGCTCTCTGCGAGGGGAGTACATTCCCCAGGTGCAGCAGGCCTTCTCAAGCCGTTTGCGCTCCTGTATCTCCTCTCCCAGCAGCCGTTGCTGCCTGTAGATCTCGTTTCTCTGACGCAGTGCGAGGTCGTTCGACTGAACAACGTGGGAAGCTGCCGCGAACAGCAGTTCCGCAGCTGCCTGCACTCTTACAGTGGAAACGTGCTCGATTTCGCCTACTGCTTCCGCTAGGCGGATTCTGTCGATGCAGAGGTCGGCCGTGCGGGCGGACACGTCCTGAACGAAGTAGTCGTCAGGCTCCCACATGATGACCTGTCCGCATACGATGGACCCAAGCAGGCCGCCGCCAAGGGCGGTTTCGTCTGCCACGAGAGGCGCCGCCCAACACACCAGCCCAGCATGGCATTGGAACACGTAGAGGTCTCCGAGGTTCTCGGCCTCCCGGCCCGCGCGAGCATACGAACGGGAGCATCTGTCCCGGCCCTCCTGCGAGGATCGCACTAGTCTGCAGAGGGAACAATGCTCCCAGTCGCGCGGCGCCATCACCGGTTCGCCTGAAGCGCCGATTACCCTGGCGACCATCCCCGTCGCCTCAGTGAAGGAACGGAGGATGCGCTCCAGAGTCGGCTCTTCCAGAACATCGCTCAGATTCGTCAGACCTCTCCACCTCCCTTGGCTGCCTCATCGAAGCTGCCTTTCCGAGTGTGGTGTCGCGCGTGCCGTTGACACCGGCACGACAGTACCAATAGAATAGTAGTGATCAATATTACTACTACCCTATTTGGGGTTCGGAGGCAAGAGCCACGTGATTGGATTGGTCGATGCTCTACAGGGAATGGGCCTTTCGCTGAATGAGGCCAAGGCATACTACGCCCTTGTACGCGAAGGGCCAGCGAACGGCTATGAGATAAGCAAGAGGTCTGGGATTACCAGATCGGTGGTGTATGGTGTCCTCGACAGGCTCGTGGAAAAGGGATACCTCCTCCCGGTCGATTCCGACCCGGTGATGTATGCCCCGCTGCCTCCGTCGCAGCTTGTAAAGGGATTTCGTGAGACTTACGAATCGAATCTAGGCAATCTGGAACGCGGCCTCAGCAAGCTCGCCGCCGGAGTGAACGAGGAGGCGTACATTCTGGGAGTGTCGGGCTATGATGACACGATCCGGAAGGCGCGGGATCTTATCCGCAACGCAATGGTGGAAGTTGTGGTGTCCGCCTGGGGAAGCGACTGTGCGCCTATTCGGCAGGATCTGGAGGATGCGCACCGAGCCGGCAAGCATGTAATCATCTTCTGCCATACCAAGGTGCCTTTCAACGTGGGGAGCATCCACGAGTATGGGCTCGACGAGAGTATCATAAGGCACAAGTGGCCCAACAGGCGGATTGTCGTTGCGGCCGATTGCCGAACGGTGCTCTTGGGCGACATCAGAAATGGCTCCGATTTGGGGATAGTGACATCCAATCCGATCATCGTTCAGATGACTGTTGAGCATGTCATACTCGACATACTGCATCTTGCGCAGTTGAAGTCGGGTATAGGCGACCTAGCGGAGCATATACACTCGGGCGACGACTATATGCGGGTAATCGAGGATCAACACAGGAAGCTATCCCTTGGACAGCTGGACCTGCCTACGCCTGTCCCCATGGATGGACGATAGTGAAGACGGGGGAACGCGCAGCAGCTTCCCTGTCGACGATTCCCAGCCTCTCGTGATCGTTCCATGTGTGCTCACGGCGGGCGCACCGCGCGTAGCTGGATATTGAGGAATGGCGGCGCCCCATTCGCCCGTACGATCGGTGGTGGGCTGCAACGCTACTTAAACGTTGCAGCGATTTACGTCGAGATGGCAGGATACGGACGGACCGGTGACGAATCCATGAGAAATGATTGCAGGCAATATGGCTCACTTTTACGATTAAGCAAAGATGAGGGGGACGCCGATGAACGCGCTCTCTAGTCTTCTGGGCCGCCGTTTCCGAATGATCGTATTCGACTGGGACGGCACGGCGGTTGCGTCAAGGCATGATCCCGTCGACCACCTGCTCTGGAGAGCGGAGGCGCTTCTGGGGCGGGGGGTGTGGCTTGTCGTCATAACAGGCACGAACTTCGACAATCTGAACCGTCAGTTCTTCTCCAAGGTCAGCCCGAGCCTGAAGACGCAGTTGCTTGGCTGTGTAAACCGGGGCTCGGAGGTGTACGGCTTCACCGAGAACGGCGCTCCCGTACGGCGCCACGCCAGAATCGCAACTGGTCTCGAGAACCGGCTGATGGACCAGGTGGGCGAGATGGTGCGCCGCCATCTCATGGAGGAATACGGCCTGGAAACGCGGATCATCGCGGACCGGATGAACAGGCGAAAGCTGGATATCATCCCGATGCCAGGGTGGCAAGATCCGAGAAAGGAGGACATCGGTGAGCTGCTTGCCGCAGTCGACACGCGCCTGCGTGATGCCGGAGTGCCCGGAATTCGCCATGTGCTCGGCCTTGTTCAGCGATACTGCTGCGATGTTGGCCTCGATGCCCGGATTACCACCGATGTGAAGCACATAGAGTACGGGCTGACCGACAAGTCGGATTCGGCGGGGTACATCCTGGATCAGATAAGGCCTGCCCAGGGAATGGTCAACGATGATGTTCTCTTCATCGGCGACGAGTTCGGACCTGTTGGGGGTTTCGAGGGAAGTGACCACAGGATGCTTGTAGGCCAGGCCAGCGGAGCATCGTTTGTGAGTGTCGGCCGCGAACCCAGCGGTGTTCCCGAGGGCGTGCGCCACATCGGCGGCGGAGTTCCGTCATTTGTCAGCATCCTCGATGAACAGAGGAGGCTCTGGAGGCCAAGGCCTATCAGGCAGTCCGCGGATGATCTTGTCTCTCCAGGCGATAAGGCCTGGTCCGCCTGGGAATGTGCATGCAATGCGCGAAACGCTGCAGCCTATGAAACCATGTTCACTGTGGCAAACGGATACATGGGGACGCGCGGCGCCCACGAAGACGGGCTGTACCGCGGGGTTCCCGTCACGTTCGTGGCTGGGCTCTTCGATCAGGCGCCGGGCGATCTGACCGAGCTGGTCGTCATCCCGGACTGGCTTCCCGTTCGCCTTCGGCTCGATGGCAGAGATGTGATCCCGCACATGGTTGGAAAGCCGCAGTCTGGGGGACCCGACCGCGAGGGGCTGGCTTCTGCAGACGGCGGCGAGGTTTTCGACTATTCCCGCGCTCTTGACGTGGCTCGCGGCGTGCTCAGGCGGACATACAAGTACAGATCCGCCGACGGGCGGGTGCTTAGGGTCGAGAGTGAGCGTTTCGCGTCCATCGCCTCGCCCCACATGATGCACATGAGCTACCAGGCAACGATGGAGAAGGGGACGGGGATGGTGACTCTGAGTTCCATCTTGGATGGCGACGTTGCCAACTCCGGCGCTGCGCACCTGGCCATCGACGTGGTTGACGCGGATTCCCATGGCGACTCCCTCATCTGCGGAACGACGCTGCAGTCAGGGATTCCAATCGTTATGGCGTGCTCTGCGCGTGCCTACGTGACTACGCCTGAGGCTGCACGGGCCGCAGCCCTAGCCACAGCGCCAGCCGCCGATCGAGCCGCCGAACACGATTTCCAGGTTCTCCTCTCTGAGGGCAGCTCGATTGTCCTGGAGAAGCATGTCGCCGTGTACACCGGCCGCGACGCCGACAGGCCTGCGCACTCCATGGCCTCGGTCGGTCCGTGTGATTCCATGCATGCCTCTGCCCCAGGCGGTTCATTTCGGGGTGATCTGATTCGAGCTGCCAGGCTGGCGTCCTCCAGTGCAGCAGAAGCCGGTTTCCACCACGTGTTGACTCAGCATGCGGCCATGTGGGCCGGTAGGTGGGCGAAATGCGATGTGCAGGTCGATGGGCCTGAGCGTGACCAATTGGGAATCAGATTCGCGATGCACCACCTCATGGCGTGTGCCTCCGACACTGATGAGACTGTGAGCATACCAGCAAAGGGTCTGCATGGTGAAGGGTATAGGGGGCACATCTTCTGGGATACGGAGATCTTCGCGTTCCCGTTCTTCGCAGCATCCTTCCCCAAGATCGCCAGGAACCTCCTGATGTACCGATATGGCACTCTTCCCGGCGCTAGGAGGAAGGCTCGGGAGAACGGGTACAGGGGCGCGATGTTCGCGTGGGAGAGCGCCGACACAGGTGACGAGACGACCCCGAAATGGTCGAAGCCGCATCCTGCCACGGGGGAGCGAACCCGCATATGGTGTGGCGATACCGAGGATCACGTGACAGCCGATGTGGCGTACGCGGTTACGCGCTACTGGCGCTGGACTGGCGACAACGTGTTCATGCGCGAGCACGGTGCGGAGATGGTCATTGAGGCTGCTCGATTCTGGGCGGCGCGCGCCAGCTGGAGCGCGGAGAAGGGACGCTATGAATACCTCAGAGTGATCGGTCCTGATGAGTACCACGAGAATGTGAACAACAACGCTTTCACCAACTACATGGCGCATTGGACGATCCGCGCAGGGCTTGCTGCATGTTCCTGGCTGCGGAGGGAATGCACTCCGCATTGGGAGGCGCTTGCGCGGCGCATCGGCCTGGAGGAAGCGGAACTAGAGGAGATGCAACAGGTTGGGAACCTCATCCACCTGCCTGAGCCGGATCCATTCACGCGCCTTATCGAGCAGTTTGAAGGGTACTGCAAATGCGACCATATCGACCTGACGAATCTGAATACAGGGGGGAGGCCTGTGGAGTCGGTGCTTGGGCATGACGCCGTGGCGAAAAGCGATCTGGTCAAGCAGGCTGATCTACTCATGCTTGCTCGCCTTCTGCCAGGTCTGTTTGACCATGAGGTGTGGCAGGCCAACTGGGATTTCTACGAACCCCGCACCGCCCACGGGTCATCGTTGAGCCCGTCGCTTCACGCTGCTCTCGCCTGCAAACTCGGCAGTTCTGAGGACGCATACAGGTATCTTCAGCACGCTATCTCCCTAGACCTTTCTGATCACATGGGCAATCTGAATGACGGAATACACTGTGCCAACCTCGGCGGGATCTGGCAGGCCGCGGTGTTTGGCTTCGCTGGAATAGAGGTAGAGGCTGCCGGCGAATGCGGACCGACAACACTTCGGATATCGCCCCGACTCCCGGATGAGTGGGATCGCATCGAGGCTTCCATTGAACTCAGAGGGCGCCAGATGAGAGTTGCAGTCACGCGAGGGCGAGTTGAACTTGCCCTCGAGGCATCGGCAGGCCATGGGCGTGGACATGTGCCAGCTCCCTTGCTGCTAACCCTTAATCCCGGTGAAGCTTATCCCCTCGACGAAATACCGCTGGAACACGATGAAGAGCACGGCGATGGGCAGCGCTGAGATTACGGTTCCGGCCAGCATGGGGCCCCAGTCGAAGGCCACTGCGTAAGTGCTTCTGAAGTTCAGTAGTCCGATGGTGAGGGGGTACTTGTCAGGTGGAGACGTAATGACCACCAGAGGCCAGAAGAACTCGTTCCAAGTTCCCTGGAAGGTCAATATCGCGAGGGCGGCAAGCGAAGGCCTCGCCAGCGGAACCATGATCCTGAGGAACGTCTGGATCGTGCTTGCGCCGTCTATCCGGGCCGACTCCTCTAGGTCGTGAGGAAGGGACTCGAAGAACTGCTTCATGATGAAGACAGCGCTTCCCGCGACCATGGTGGATGCGATGTACCCGGTCCAGGTATTCACCAGAGAGCCCCCGCCGAATAGGCGCGAAAGCCCGAAGATCCCATCGCGCAGGACAAGGTAGTTGGAGATGAAGGTTACCTGCCCCGGGATCATCATGGAGAACAGCGTGAGCAGGAAAAGACCATGCCTACCACGGAAGTTCAGGCGCGCCAGGGCGTACCCTGCCATCGAGGCGATGATCACCGTTGTAATCACGCGACAGGCACTGAGCAAGAATGAATTCCTGATCCAGGTCGCAAACAGGCTCTTCCCTGTTGTGCGGCTGTAGTTCTCGCGGAACACCCGGTTGTAGTTGTAGAACACATATGGCATCACTCCGCCGGTGATGTTGTTCCAGCTCTGAACTCGCCCCAGCCTTTCGAGGCGGTTGGGAGCGAGTGTCGCGGACACAAACTTCTGGTAGAGTGGAACCTCCACATCGAGAGGGAGCTTCTCGTAGGTCAGGGTCCCCGTGTGGGTGATCTCGAACTCGTAGGTCGCTCTCACCATTCCTGACTCAGTAGTCTCCCGTTTCGTCTCGTGCACCTCGCTGACTTGAGCGTCGTCCGAGGCAAACGGATCAAGCCGAACTGCACCGACTCCCGCCCCTGGAACTCTCCTGGGCACTTTCACTATGGGGACTGCTGGAGCGGAGTCCGGCGCTGCCTCATACGTCACGCTGAATCCCACCCGGGCGCCAGGTGAAAACGCGCCAAACCATCCCCCTCCTCCGCCCTCGCGGCCGAGCCTCCAGGCGGCGCCCCAGTTTGTGGGGGATAGCTGGGGCGCGGATAGGCGGGGAGGCCACTCCGTGGGGTTATCCTTGAGGCTTGATAGAGTCGCGAAAAGGAACGGCCCTGTAAAAAGCATTGAAAGCGCCAGCAGTATCACATAGACGGATGCCGCTCGCGCCCACCTGCGGCGCGTGGTATCGGCAGGTCTCGGTGTGCGGATGTTCAGGTTCTCATCAGCCATGGCGGCCATTCGCCTCCTCACGCTTCTCGCCTGAGGTCCTTGCCTCAGCATCAGTTTCAGCACCAGGCTCGGCGTCGGGCTTGATCATGCCTTGGTGAACTTCTTCTGCAGCAGTACCAGGAGGAGCGTGAATGCGGCAAGAAACACGGCTGCCGCGGACGCCGCTCCTATCCGGGGCACTGCCGATGGTGGGAAGGCATTGCGATAAACGAAGTATGCGAGAGTGATTACTGATTCTAACGGCGCTTGGTCCCCAACGATCGCCGCCTGGTCGAACATCTGCAGAGTTCCAATCAGGCCCATGGTCACAACGAGGAAGGTGACATGCCTGAGCCCTGGGATAGTGATATGCGCAAACGCCGCGAACCCGGTGGCCCCGTCCACTGCCGCTGCTTCGTACAGTTCCTTCGGAATGTCCTGAAGGCCGGCAAGGAACAGCAGCATCATGGTTGGCGCTGTCGTCCACGTGTTGAGCATCATGATGGTGCCCAGGGGTCGTGGAAGTCCGAACGGCCCCGCCCATTGGGGGATGGTCTGGCCAGTGTTCAGCCAGATGGTCCTCACCGGTTCGATGTTCGGGTTTGGTCCGACCAGGGAAGCAAACTGAATGACCCACACGACTGCGGCGGAAATGAGAATGGATGTTAGAAGGAGGCTTGGCTCAAGCCACGACGCGCCCCGCCTTAGCCTGCGTTCTAGGCTGACCGCAGTGACCTGCAGCAACAACGCGCAACAGATAAACGCGCCCAACGGCGCTCTGTACTGCAGCATCTTGGTTGTAAGGTAGTTGACTGCGCCGGAGCGTTGGAACAGCCACATGAAAATGAGGGTTATGACCACACTCGATGTCACGCTGGGCATGTAGTACAGTCCCCGGAAGAACCGCATTCCCCGGATTCTCATGTTCATGAAGACTGCGAGAAGAAGAGCGAACACAGTCTGCAGAGAGGTGACGACGACAGCGAACATGACGGAGTTCTTGAAGGCGCGCCCGAACTGAACATCAGTGAGAAGGTTCAGGTAGTTTCGAAACCCTACCCACTGGGGCCTCGAAAAGAGGTTGTAGTCGGTGAAGCTGAAATACACAGTCCTTGCGAAGGCGTAGCCGAAGAAGACAACGATCCAGAATGCAAACGGCGCAAGCAGTAAGTATGGCGATGCTTGCTCCCACAGTGCTGAGGATCTGCGATGCCTCATGATCTCACTTCCTCGGTGCGCAAATTGGCCTATGCAAAGAAAGGGCGCCGTGCCGCATCGGTCCGGACCGGCGCCCCGCGGGTTCGTGCTGCAGGCCTTCCGGATTCCACTCAGTCCCAGCCGGGCTGCCCGAGCTTGCCCGCGCCTACTTGGTCAGGACATCCAGACGCTTGGCAGCTTCGGAAAGCGCCTTGTCTACTGTCTGCTGTCCGCTCATCACTGACGAGAGGGCCTGGTTGATCGGGGTCATCCAGTCGCCGCCGTACGATCCGAACTCGAAAGGCTTCACGCTGCCGCTTGAAGCGCCCTCGAATACGACCTTGTTAGCTATGGCCTCCCTATCGGTCCTCTTGAAGTAAGGGTTGTTGACCAGAGCAACGCGGGACGGAAGCGCGAGTCCGCGCTCGAGAACCCACTGCTGAGCCTCAGGCGATGTGAGCAGTTCCAGGGCCTTGAAGGCCTCTTCCTTGTGCTTGGAGGCGGCATTCATCGACCAGGAAACGGTGTAGATGAAGTTTCCGCGCTGACCGGTCTTGGGATGCTTAGGAATGAGCGTGGTCCCGTAGTTGAGGTTGGGCGCCTGGTCACGCAGAAAGCCGACGATCCATGCGCCTTCCACGCATGTGGCGACCTTCTCCGTCTGGAACGCCCCGCCGCCCCAGCCCTGGCCTACGTCGGCGGGCATTATGCCGATGCCCTTCTGCGCGAGACCTGTGTAGTAGCCGAATGCATCGCGGAAAGCGGGGTCCAGTAGGTTTGTCTTGCCATTTCCGTCGAAGTTCTCAAACCCGGCAGCGTAGGCGAACGCTCCCATGCGGGCGTATTCCGGGGCGAGGGCAATGCCGTACACGTCCTTCATACCCGCTTTGACCATTGACAGCTTGTCGGCGAAGGTGTTCCAGTCGTCGTTCTCATTGGGGTAGGGCACACGGGCCACATCGAATATGTCCTTGTTGTAGAACACTGCAAGGGTGTTGAAGTCCTTGGGAATGCCGTAGATCTTGTCCTTGTACGTGAAACCAGCGAGAAGCGACGGGATGATATCCGTCTTCTTGAGCGTTGTCGACTTGGCGAGATACGCATCCAAGGGCTCTACTGCGCCCGATGAGAACAGGCCCTTGGACCAGAAGATGTCCACATAGAACAGGTCGGGCCCTGTGCCGGCCGACAGGGAGTTGAGCAGCCACCGGTCGTAGTTGTCGGCAATCGGTTCGTAAGATGCCTTGATCCCTTTCAGCTTGGGCTGAACGAACCTGGCGATCAGTTCCTCCACGATGGCCGTGTCGGTTCCGCCGAAACCGCCAACGCGGATCTGGATGTCGGCCGCGCTTGACGTGGCGGCCAGTAGGAGTCCGAGTACGACGAGGATCAACACTATCTGACGCTTCATCCTAGAGGACCTCCTTCTCATTTTGCACGGACCATGGATCTAGGCACAGGCGCTACTGCTTTCGCTTCCTAATTCACCTCCCGTGGCCTGCATGTGGATTTGCGCACTACTAGCTGCGCCTTAAGAAGAACGCGAGACGGCGGCATCTCGCCGTTGCACGCAGACACCAGGATCTCTCCTACGGTTTGGCCAAGTTCATATCTGGGCTGGCTCATCGTAGTGAGTGGCGGGGCAGTCATCGCGGACATCTCGATATTGTCGAAACCCACCACCGACAGGTCTTGCGGCACACAGAGCCCGCGTTCTGCCGCTGCCTCGAGAACACCCATGGCCATGATGTCGGAGGCGACGAAGACCGCTGTGATCTCCGGGTTCTGATTGATGAGTGACAGAAAGGCCGCTTTCGCCCCTCCTGCAGTGAAGTCGCCTTCTGCTGAGAGGGCGGGGTTGAACCTTACGCCGTAGTCGGCGAGGGCGGCCTGATAGCCCTCGGAACGCTCGAAGCTCACGGAGGCGCGCCTGTGCCCATTGATGAACCCGATGAGCCTGTGGCCAAGATCAAGCAGGTGATGCACTGCAGCGTACGCCGCGGATACGTTGTCACACCCGACGGAGAACGCCATGTCCCCCATGAGGGGCATATCGAGGACAACGACTGGCATTGGAGAGGTCTTGATCTGCGGCAGCCACGGATCGTCGAGTTTGAGCCCCATGAAAAACGCGCCCTCTACGCCACGGCGCTTGCACAGATCGATGTAGGAAGGCTCATTCGCTTCGGGTGCGTCATTCACATTGAACACCATTAGGTCGTAACTGTATTCAGTGAGTTCATCCAGCATCCCGTTGATTATCTGCCCGGAGAAGGGATGGGAGAACCCTTCTCCTTTCTCCCGGCCAAGCAGGAACAGGCCTATCACGCCGGATCTCTGTGTGACCAGGCTGCGTGCTGTGATGTTGGGCTGATAATTCATCGCGTGGGCCAATTCAAGGATGTGGTTGCGCGTGTCGTCGCCGATGTCAGGGTAGCCGTTCAATGCGCGAGACACAGCGGTGACCGATACTCCGGCTTGGGCAGCGATATCCTTCAGCGTTGGCCGTCGCATGTTGCCATTTCCCCTTTTCTGACGGTCTGAATCGATTAAGAAGCGTTTGCAGCGCATTACCATGAAACTGTGAGGGCCGACGGCCATTCAGAGCCGCTGCCTTGCCCATGCGTCACTTAAACGTTAAACATATCGCAGATAGCGTTCTACTCCGGGCGGCGAACTCCTACCGGGTGGTCGGAAATAATTCCGGGCGCCGCGAAATCGGGCGTTCCACGAAAACACAAGGAGGAATTGTCACAATTGAGTTGAATAATACAATCGGTTGCATTATGAGTTCACATGATCACTAAGTTCAGAGGTAGGCCGTATTTGCATGAAATACAACCGATTGTTACGAAAGAGGGATGTCTTTGAAACCCACACTGCAAGACATGGCAGATGTTCTTCAGTTGTCGAGGTCTACCGTCTCTCGCGCACTTGCCGGAGATCCGCGCGTGGCAGAGGCAACCAGGCGGCGTGCGGAGGGGCTTGCGAAACAGATCGGGTACCAGCCGAACCCCATGGCGAGGGGGCTTGCTACTCGAAGGACGAACGTAATTGGGCTTGCGGTTCCGTGGGCGCCTCGGTCCCTTTCCGACCCGTTCTACCTGGAATTCCTGGGCTACGCTGGCGATACAGCGATGAAGAGAGGCTACTCCTTGCTCCTTTCGGCGTCGGAAGAGGACGGGGCAGGTGCGTTTCGCTCCCATGTGGAGCTGGCCGCCTCCGCCAGAGTGGACGGGATCATCCTCACTGAACCGAAAGTCGTGGACGAGCGCATCGGCCTTCTCAGGGAATTCGATGTGCCTTTCGTGTTCCTCGGGATGTCCTCAACTCCCGATGTGTCGTGGGTGAGCGGCAATAACAGGGCTGGAGCGGAGGAGGCTGTCAGGCATCTCCTGGGGCGCGGGCACACCAGGATCGGATGTGTGACCGGTCCGCCTGATCAGACAGCATCAGTGGGGAGGTTCGATGGTTACCGGGCCGCCCTGGCTGAAGCCGGAGTAGCGTTGGATCGAAACATCGTGGCGCCAGGAGATTTCACGCAAGCCGGAGGCTACTCGGCGATGTGTGAGATCCTGGAATCAGGCCGAAGCATTACGGCAGTGTACGCGTGCAACGATGTTATGGCCCTCGGCGCCATGAAAGCGGCGAGGGAATCGGGGCGGCAGATGCCGATGGACCTGTCGATCGTGGGGTTTGACGGGATCGCCATGGGAGAGTACATGGACCCGCCGCTCACCACAGTACGCCAGCCGATCAGGGAGTTGGGGGTTGCTGCTGCCGATATCCTCATCGATCAGATAGAAGGGCGCGCACAAGGCCAGGTGCACAGGGTGATGCCCGTGGCGCTCAGGGAGGGCGGTTCCACCTGCGCCGTTGGGGAAAGCCATAGGCCTCGGTGATGGAAAGTGATTAGCGATACTCGGACATGGGGGTGATGTAGGCAGGAGCAGGTTGAAGCGAGCGTCAGATTGACGGTGGCTGGGATGAGTTTCATCGGCGCGCCGGCGACATCCGCGTAGACCAATAGAAATGGAGGGATCGGAATGCTGCGTAGAGTCATGTTGTTCGTCTTTATTGCCCTCGCAATATTCAGTCTGAATGGCCTGGCTGCTGAGAAGAGACTAACTGTGATAAGTGGATGGTCAGGGCCTGAGATGGACGCCTTCATGCCTGTGCTGAAGGCTTTCGAGCTTGAAACTGGAATCAAGGTCGACTATCAGATCTATCGCGCGGAAGACCTCGCAGTGTTGCTCCCAGCGCAATTCGCCGCGAAGACCGCCCCAGGCGATGTAATCATGATGTGGGGTTGGTTCATCAACCGAGAGGCGCAGGCTGGGCATGTTCTGGACGTGACAGGCGCTCTCAACGAGGCCGACTTCGTGCCGGGAGTTCTGGATGCAGTCAAGAGCGGCAACAAGCTGTGGGGAGGGTCGTACACCGGCAAGGTGAAGCCGGGGTTCTGGTATCGCAAGTCCTTCTTCCAGAAGAATGGCCTATCTGTCCCGAAAACATGGGATGAGTTTCAGGCACTATGCGCCAAGATCCAGAAGATCCCCGGCATCAAAGCGCCCATCGCCAGCGGCAATGGGGTAGGATGGCCTCTCTCCGATATCACGGAGCATTTCATATCTACATATGCAGGGCCTGAGGTCAGCCTCGGCCTGATGTCGGGGAAAGTGGCCTGGACTGACCCGATTGTCCGAGGGGTGTTCGAGCAGAGGCTTGTTCCGATGCTCAAGGCCCACTACTTCAGCGAGCCCATCGAGTGGACAATGGCCGCGGATCTCTGGTGGAGCGGGGATTACGGCCTGTACTTCATGGGCAGCTGGATTACGGGCATGGTGAAGGATCCTACAGACCTAGGAGTGTTCTCTCTGCCGGGTTCGAAGGGCATAGTGTTCGCGCCTGACTACGCCTTCGTGCCCGCATACTCCAAGAGCCCAGTAGAAGCCAAGAGACTCCTTGCCTTCCTGTGCACCAAGGGACAGGAGATCCAGGTTCGCCAGGGCGGGCACATCGCTACTTACGACAAGGTCGCGCTGGATGCGTATCCCCCTGTCGATCGTGGTGTGGCAGACCTCATGAAGGGCAGGGTGGCCTTGCCCGATCTCGATGACACAATAGGCGGCGAGTGGCAGCCCGCCTTTTGGGACCAACTGAAGCTTCTATGGGTGAGCCCTGCTCGAGTGGGTGAAGTCCTCGACACACTGCAGCGCAAGATGCCCAAGTAGAAGGAATCCAGGAGATCGCGGGCGGGGAGTAGTCATGTTCCAATTTGAACTAGTATCGACTATCCCCGCCCCGCCGACATGCAAGAACGGGCTCAGGAGGCGATGACATGGGCGAGTTTCGAAGGCGACTGGTTTTCTTCCTTCCAGCCCTTGTTCTCCTTGCAGTGTTCGTGGTGTATCCAGTAGTCAATACGGTGTGGTTGAGCTTTCTCAACAGGGATGGGGGATTTGCCTTTCTTGCGAACTATGCGGATGTGCTGTCGCAGCCTGAGATGTTCGATGCACGCGGATTCACCCGGGGGTTCCCCTTCGGCGCCATAATCCACAATTTCATCTGGATTGCGATCCAGCTTCCATTTACGGTGATGCTCGGTCTGGTGCTTGCCGCGATCCTCCGAGAGGTGAAAGGCGGCGCGATCATAAAGTCGATCATATTCCTTGGAATGGTTACCCCCATGGTTGTTGGAGGCATCATTCTCAGATTCCTCTTCGATGGCAATGTTGGGATAATCCCAATGCTGCTATCACTGTTCGGAATTGCCCCACGCACCCTCACGGCATATCCGGATACCGCTCTATTCTCGCTTATCGGAGGCTCGCTCTGGCTCTGGACCCCGTTCGCCATGGTGCTGTACTCCGCCGGCATCGAGACCATCCCCCACTACGTGTACGAGGCTGCAGTGATCGATGGGGCGTCCCAACTGCGCGCGTTCTTCGCGATCACCGTGCCGCTGCTCCGGCCGGTCACTGGAGTAGTGATCACAATGACGTTCTTGTGGGTTCTCAAGATATTCGATATTGTGTTCGTCGCCACCATGGGTGGACCCGGCGGGGCATCAAACGTCCTCGCCTTGCAGATGTACATGTACGCGTTCCGGGAGTTCAACCCGAACGCGGCTGCTGTGGTGGCCACATGTCTGATGCTCCTTGCCATGGTGGTGTCGATCCCCACGTTCAGATCCGCAAGAGGTGATGAATAATGAGCGTGGCCGGGCGCAAAGCTTCTTCAGCCGTGGCCATGTACGTGGTCGCTTGGGTCGTGGCCCTAATATGGCTCGTGCCATTCCTAGGCGTGCTCATGGCCTCCATCAGGCCTCTTTCGGAGATAAGCCGCGGGTGGTGGAGGTTCCGCCCGTTCACGTTCACGTTCAAGAACTTCGCCGGGGCATGGAACCACCCGGCTGCGCCTCTTTCCCGTGGGATGCTCAACTCACTGAAGGTGGCCGTCCCTTCAACGTTGTTCCCGGTGGCGGCGGCGTCGATTGCAGCCTACGGGTTCGCGCGCTTCAGGTTCCGCGGTCGTCAGGCCCTGCTGATTGCGGTCGTGGCTCTCATGACCCTTCCTCAGCAGATGATCGCTGTTCCCATCTACCGGATCATGAGGCAACTGGGCGCAGTCGACACCTACCTTGGGCTGATCTTGGTGCATGCCGCCTGGGGTATTCCATGGGTGCTCTACTTCATGAAGAACTACTTCTCCACACTTCCAGTGGAGATTGAGGAAGCGGCGAAGGTGGATGGGGCATCCGACATGAGGATCTTGCTGCAGATAGTGGCCCCCATGGCCCTGCCTGCACTGGCATCAGCTTGCGTGCTGCAGTTCATGTGGGTGTGGAGCGATTTCTTCCTTCCACTGATTCTCATCTACTCCCCGGCGAAACTCCTCGCCACCCAGAGAGTGCCCCTGCTCAGGGGGGTATACCATGTGGACTGGGGTGTTCTGTCAGCTGGATCCATCATCGTGATGTCGGTGCCTATCGTTGTGTTCGCCTTGATGCAGAGGTACTACATCAGGGGCATGGCGGGGTGGACGTCGAAGTAGCACAGGAGGTATTGCCCATGTTTTGCGAGGTGGAACTGCCGGTAAAGCACCTTGTTGATCATCAGCCTTATGCGGGAGAAGGGCCCATCGAAGAGATCAGGGCTCTCGCTCGGGATCTTGCCGGTCTGAGGGTTCTGCACGTGAATTCCACGTCCTACGGGGGCGGTGTGGCCGAACTGCTCTATACCATAGTCCCGCTCATGCGCGATGCGGGCCTTGATGCCCACTGGCAGGTGATCGAAGGAGCGCCGCCACAGTTCTTTGAGGCCACGAAGAAGATCCATAACACACTCCAGAGTGGGACTGACGCTCTAACGCCTGAGGAGTGGGCGGTTTATGATAAGATCAACGCTGATATGGCATCGGCCTTCCCTGATGGTCCCTGGGATGTGGTGGTGATCCATGACCCTCAGCCGCTCCCAGTGCTGAGCCTGATGAGGCAGACTGCCCAGAGCCGCCGTGCGCCAGCCCTTGTAGGGAGCAAGTGGATCTGGCGGTGCCATATCGATATATCTGAACCCCTGGAGTCCACCTGGAACAGGCTTTGGCCGTATGTCAACGAGTACAGCTGCGCTATCGTGACGAGCGCCGCCTACGCCCGGCCCGAGATCACGACCGCCATTGCCGAGATCACTCCATCGATCGACCCCACGAGCCCTAAGAACATGGCCCAGTCCAGTTCGGACGCAAGGGCGAGGCTGGCCCAGTTTGGGGTGGATTGCGCCAGGCCACTCATGCTGCAGGTGTCGAGGTTTGACCCGTGGAAGGATCCGTTCGGGGTGGTTGAAGCCTACAGGCGCCTCAAGCCCAGTTGGCCCCAGCTGCAGCTGGCCATGGTCGGCTCGATTGCTCTAGATGATCCAGAGGGAATTCAGATACTCTCCGGTCTTCAGGGGGCTGCCGCAGGTGATCCAGACATCCATTTGCTCTCAAATCAGGACGGGGTGAATGCGGCAGAGGTGGCCGCTTTTCAGCAATGTGCCGACGTGGTGGTTCAGAAGTCTCTTCGCGAAGGGTTCGGACTCACAGTGACAGAAGCCATGTGGAAGGCACGGCCCGTGGTGGCTGGGCGGGCGATAGGGTGTGAGATGCAGATAACCGACGGAGAGGACGGGTTCCTCGTGTCATCGACTGAGGAGTGCGCTGCCCGAGCTGATCAGATTCTGAGAGATCCGGCCCTCGGCGCTAAGCTCGGAGGGAGAGCCAGAGAGACGGTCCGACGGAGATTCCTATCAACTGGGCATGTGGCGAGCTACCTCAGGCTCTTCGCGAGGAAGTGATGGGGCCGATTAGGGCGGAAGCGATCTTGGCGGAACGAGAGTTCCGCCGATTTTCTTTTTCGGAGGCGCCTCAGGCGGAAGGGAAATCATACATGGTGACGAACAGGTACTGCGCAAGTGTACGGCAAATGTGTCGGCAAATTGCGCAGAATGCTGCAAACAATGATTGCGAAGTTCAGGAGGCAAGCGAAGGCCGATGGTTCGACTTAGACGATTGTCCGATAGGCCAGTACTCCAGCCAATCCCCGAGCACAGGTGGGAGCGTTCGGCCGTGTTCAACTGTGCAGCTGTGTACCGAGACAACGTCTTTCACCTGATATACCGGGCGTCCGACCTTCCGGGGCATGATCGCTACGGTCCATATGTATCGACAATGGGCCACGCGGTGAGCCTCGACGGCGTGAGTTTCGCACGCCTGTCGACTCCGGCGTTCGAGGGTGAAGGTCGGCAGGAGCTGCGCGGCGTGGAGGATCCCAGGATTGCTGAGATGGGCGGCGCCTACTACATGATGTATACGGCCTTCGGCGGCAGTTGCGATGAGGACTATCGAGTATCGATGGCGAGTTCCCCGGACCTTCGGCACTGGACTAGGCATGGTGTGGTGCTCGACGAACCCAACAAGGATGCGGCGCTCTTCCCTGCGCGTGTTGGCGGGCGATATGCCATGTTCCACAGGCGCTGGCCGGACATATGGATTGCGTTCTCTGATGATCTTTCCGGGTGGTGTGACCATACGGCGATCATGCATCCGATACCGGGCACTTGGGAATCGGAGAGAATCGGAATCGCCGGACCGCCGTTCCGCGTCGACGGCGGATGGGCCTTGATATATCACGGTGTGGACCCGAACAATGCATATCGCCTCGGATGGGCGCTTCTGGATCCTGAGAATCCAACGAAGGTCATCCATCGGCAGAGTGAGCCGATTCTAGAGCCGGAGCTTGAGTGGGAGCGGGAGGGCTGGGTCTCCAACGTGGTGTTCAGCTGTGGGCAGATCGTAACTGATGGCAAGGTGTACGTGTACTACGGAGCAGCGGACACTTGTATCGGGGTTGCTGTGGCGGACGTGGCGCAATTCAAGTAGCAAGGTTCTGCGCAATTGCGCAGAACCGATATGTTGTGAGGTAGTGGAAGCATGGGAGTCACAATTGAGGATGTAGCAAGGTGTGCGGGCGTGTCCGTCTCAACGGTGTCGCGCGTTCTCAACAGGAAGGGCCGGATAAGCGATGAGACGAGGGCGCGCGTTCTCGAGACTGCCAGAGAGATGCAGCATCCGCTGGCCACGGAAGGCAGCGTTGGGCGGAGGCGCACAAACAGCATCGGCGTCCTCTTTAACAGGAGGTTGAGGTCGCTCTCGGCGGATCCTTTCTACGGTCTGGTGATGGTGGGGGTAGAGGAATGCCTCAGGGATGAAGGATACCGGATCGTTTTCTCCACCCTGTCGAACCGAGAAGAGGACATGGGGATGCTCTCGGAGCTTGCGGGCGAACGGCGGGTGGACGGGTTGATCCTCGCTGGTTGTGACATCGACATCGACTACGTGAACATGGTCAGATCTCAAGGGACGCCTCTGGTGCTCGTCGACAACAACCTGGTGACCCCGAAGGTCCCGTGTGCAATGACCGACAACACATCTGGGGCGCGCGAGGCTATCGAGCACCTGATCGGCCTCGGCCACCGAGACATAGCGTTTGTGTCAGGCCCGATGAGCCACAGCTCGCTATATGAGAGGTATCAGGGGTTTCGGCAGGCCATGGAGGCGCATCGGCTAACAGTGAGGCCGGAATGGGTCATATCCAGCGATGATGTTGGGGAGTTCGGCGTGGAAGGCGGATACGCAGCAATGAAGAGGCTGGCGGGCAGGTCGCTCATGCCCAGTGCGGTGTTCGCTGCCAACGACGCGATGGCCATAGGCGTGATCAAGGCGGCTCAGGAGGTGGGTCGCGCGGTGCCGACCGACATGTCGGTGATCGGGTTCGACGATGTGGAGATGGCTGCGCACACGAGTCCACCACTATCCACCGTGCGAATTCACAAGAAGGAGCTGGGGTACCACGCAGCCAAGCTGCTCCTGGAACTGATCGAAGACGATCCTGAGCGCGTTCCATATAAGGTGGTTGTGTGCACAGAGCTTGTCGTGAGGGGCTCTACTGGACCTAGGTCTGCGAGTCCGGAATGCTGATCTTGGCGGTTTAGGAGTGATCGAAATGACGGGGTCTGTGGCGAATCAAGCGACTCCGGAACCCTCGCGAACCCCGAGCCGGGCGGGGTTCCTCGGGCGGCTGCGAGAGGAGTACCGTGCAAGCGACAAGGCTGGGTACTTGTTCTGTTTGCCGTATGTGGCGTACTTCGCGGTCTTCACCGCCTATCCGTTGATATTCGCTTTCATACTGGTTTTCAACAAGTGGGACATAGTGTCGCCCATGCAATTCGTGGGCTTCCGGAACATGCAGCGACTCGCTTCCGACGCCACGTTCTGGATGGCGTTTGCGAACACCCTGAGGTTTCTCTCACTCCACATCCCATTGGAGATAATCCTATCGATCCTCATCGCGGTAATCCTCAATGAGCAGATATCATTCAGACCGTTCTTTCGAGGGGCGTTCTTCCTGCCTTTCGTGATCTCCGGTGCGGTGGTCACCATCCTGTGGCAGCAGCTTTTCTCAACCGACTCCGGTGTGCTCAATCTGCTTCTCTACAGAATGGGCCTGCATGGACTGGGATGGCTCACTGACCCTTCTTTAGCGATATACTCGATAGCCATCATGGCCACATGGAAGAACGTGGGTTTCTACATTGTCCTATTCCTTGCCGGGCTGCAGGGGGTTCCACACGAACTGCATGAGGCTGCGAGTATCGACGGCGCCAACAAGTCGCAGCAATTCTGGAAGATCACACTCCCGCTGCTGAACCCCGTGGTGGTTCTTGTGGCGGTTCTGTCGACCATCGGAGGGTTCAGCCTGTTCATTGAGCCGTTTGTGATGACGGGCGGAGGACCTGCCGAGAGCACTCTCTCGGTCGTTCTCTACCTATACAAGCAGGCCTTCCAGTTTCTGCGCATGGGCTATGCCGCCACAATCGGGTTTGCCCTTGCTGTAATGATCTTCGTGGTGACTCTGATCCAGCGGAAGCTGATCGAGACGGAACAGCTCTACTGAATAAGGCGGGGAGGCGTGAAGAGTGGGGAAGGCAGCCAAGAAGGTCCTGATGTACGCGGCCCTAACCGTCGCCGCCTTGTCGTTCATCTATCCGTTCCTGTGGATGGCATCGGCTTCGCTCAAACCCGAGAACGAGATAGGGAGTTTGAACCTGCTATCCAGGAGTTTCTCTCTTCGCGGGTACCAGGCGGTGTTCAAGCAGATACCCATCGCACGGGCTCTATTGAATTCGGTATTCGTATCGGTCGTGAGCACCACGTCCATCCTTGTGTTCAGCTCGATGGTGGGCTACGCCCTATCCAGGCTCAGGTTCATCGGGCGTGATGTGGTCTTCAACATGGTATTGGTCACCATGATGATCCCGGGCCAGCTCACCCTGATTCCGCTTTACGTGCTCATCGTCCGTCTTGGATGGGCGGACACCTACAAGGCGCTAATTGTTCCCGCAATGATGAGCAACATGGGGATACTGGTGTTCCGACAGTTCTTCAGGTCGCTCCCACAGGATCTGGTTGACGCAGCGCGCATTGATGGCTGTTCCGACCTGCGTATCCTGTTTCAGATCTTCTGGCCCATATCGAAACCCACCATCATCACGGTTGGGCTCATCTCGTTCATCGGATCGTGGAATGAGGTTCTATGGCCTCTCATGGTTATCCGCAAGTGGAACATGATGACTATGCCCCAGATGGTGACGTTGTTCCATGTGGGAGGGCTTTCCGGTGCGCAGGTTGCAGCGGAGATGGCTGCCGCGATGATGCTGGCGCTGCCTGTGGTGCTTGCGTACCTGTTCTTCCAGAGGTACTTCATCGAGAGCCTCGCGCTTTCCGGGATCAAGGGGTGACGCGAACGAAAGTGACCGCTGCCCTCGGCAATAGACGGCCCGGCAGGAGGGCATCATGGGCCGAGGATGCCCCAGGCGATGGAACACGGCTGAGTGCACGGCGATAACGAGAACGGAGGGATGAATATGACTCGCAGGTTGCTTACGGTGGCGGTGTGCATGGCAATTCTCGCGGGTGTGACATGCGGGGCCATTGGGGCCAAGGAACCGGTGAACCTGATCTTCTGGCCGTCGTCGAATCCCCAGGAGATCGAATTCGCCAAGATTGTGGTGAGGCAGTGGAACGAGGCCCATCCTGATGTCCAGGTGAAGATGGAGCCTCTCCCGGCATCGAGGTCCACTGAGGAGGTGCTCCTCGCTGCGATTGCGGCTGGAACTACTCCCGATGTGTGCGCCAACATCTATCCAGGCGCAATATCGCAATACATCGCGGGCAAGGGCCTGTATGCCCATGACACCCTTCCAGGCTTCTACGACTTCATGTACGCGCGCACGCCCAAGGATGTTGTTGACGCGTTCACTTACAGCGACGGCCACGTGTACCAGATCCCGTGGAAGGGAAACCCGATTATGGTGGCCTACAACGTGAAACTTCTCCGCGAGAACGGCATCGATCCCAAATCCCTCGCTGCCTACAGTGGTCTACTGGCAGCGGCCGAGAAGTTCGTGAAGGATCTGAACGGCGATGGCCGTCCTGATCAATGGCTCTACTCGCCAACCACCGATGTGACATGGTGGCAGCGACTGTTCGATTTCTACACCCTATACATAGCTGCCAGCGGTGGAAAGACGCTGCTTCGGGACGGCAAGGTGGATTTCGAGAACGATGCAGCGGCCTCAGTGTTCGAACTGCTCCAGACCCTTTTCAAGAAGGGCCTCGCGCCCAAGGGAACCCAGATCGGCGACCCGTTCCTCGGCGGCAAGATCGCGATGGTCATCACCGGACCGTGGTCAGTGCCGTACTACGATCAGAACGCCCCCAAGGGATTCGAGTACGATTTTGTCCCCATTCCCGTGCCAGATGGTCACAAAGGTCCAGTGATAACCTATGGCGATCCGAAAAACATCGGGATCTTCTCCAGATCGAAGCATCCCCTGGAGTCGTGGGAGTTTGTGAAGTTCATCATGTCGAAAGACAACGACCTTCTATGGCTTGAGACGACGTCACAGCCTCCATACCGTAAGGACCTGACAACAGATCCGATGTTCGCGGGCTACTTCAAGAAGAACCCAATGATGAAGAGGTTCGTGGAGCAGGGCGTGTACACTCGGGGCGTGGATGACAGCAAGTATCTCATAGAGATCTTCGACGCCGTATCCAAGCAGTATGATCTCACCTGTGTGCAGGGCCGGAAAACGGCGAAGCAAGGTGTGAAGGATGCCGCGCGGATGGTGCGTGACATACTGGCCGGGTGGTAAGGGCGATGAGCAGGAATCTCGCGTTCAAGGCGGCTCTTGCGTTCACTGCTGCTGTTGCCATTCTTGGGGCTGGAGTGCTGGTGAGTGTGGAAGCTGCCGGTCCGGTCCAGATCGACTTCTGGTGTTCATCGAACCCGCAGGAGATAGAGTTCGCGAAGGAAGTCGTGAGCAGGTGGAATAGCTCGAACCGGGATATCAAGGTGAAGCTATCCCCGCTTCCGGCGAGCAGGTCCACTGAGGAAGTGCTCCTTGCGTCGATCGCGGCGCGCTCAACGCCTGATGTTGTGGCGAATGTGTATCCAGGCGTGGTAAGCCAGTTCGTGGCCGCGGGCGGCCTCTACAGGGTGGACAGCTTCTCCGACTTCATGCAGTTCATGCAGAAGAGGCTTCCTTCGGGGATTCTTGAGCAGTACAGGTCGGCCGATGGCCACTACTACCAGATACCGTGGAAATCCAACCCGATCATGCTGGCTTACAACGTGAACATGCTGAAGGAGGCCGGTGTTGCGCCAGCGTCTCTTCGCACATACACTGGGTTTCTCTCTGCAGCGGGCAAGCTCACTCGGGATCTGAATGCGGACGGCAGGATCGATCGGTGGATGATCTACTTGAACATCGAGCCCATATGGTGGCAGAGGTTCTTCGACTTCTGCACTCTCTACGTGGCCGCGAGCGGCGGGGGCACTCTGATTGACGGGGGGCGCGCAGCTTTCGCCAATGAGCGCGGCGTGGCCGTGATGCAGTTCTTATCGGACCTATTCAGGCAGGGGTATGCTCCGAGGTCTACGTTCCCCGGGGACGTATTCCTCCAGGCGAAGGTCGCGACGTTCATCACAGGGCCGTGGACCATTCCATACTACGAATCCATGAAGCCCAAGGGGTTCGAGTATGATTTCGTCCCGATCCCGGCGCCTGACAACTGCAGTGGCAAGGACATGTGGACCTATGGCGATCCCAAGAATATCGGGATCTTCACCACCAGCAAACACCCGGCAGAGGCCTGGGAATTCGTGAAGTTCATGTTGAGCGTAGAGAATGATGCGCTGTTCATGGAGATGACGAGCCAGATCCCGTTCAGAAAAGGATTGGATTCGATCCAAGCCTTCTCGGCTACTATCAAGAAACAGCCGCTCCTGGCCAAGTTCATTCAGCAGAGCGCATTCACCCGCGGCGCCGACAACGTGGCGCGTCTCGTGGAAGTGTACGATGCCATAGCGCAGGAATACCAGTACTGCGCGGTGCTCGGGCAGGAGCGAGCGAGGGAGGCGATCGAGACCGCGGCCGACAGGGTCAACGAGATACTGAGCGGTGACTAACCACTGGGCAGTAGGAGGCCTTGGGAGTTGAGAAGACCAATGAGCGCTGTGACAGAACCGTGCATAGCCAGGGCGCCCATAGCCGCGTCGCCGAGGGGGGCGATGAGGGTGGTGACGATGGCGACGACGAGGGCGGTCACAAGGGCGGTCACGAGGGCGGCGCTGGGACTGGCGTTGGGACTGGCGCTTTTGCTGGTGGTTGGCCTTGTGCTGCCTGGAGCGGCGGCTGTCGCCACGGCGGAAACCGGAGCTGGCGCGAATCCTGATCCCGCGCTGAGCGTGGCTGAGCATGTTCGCGATGAGGCTATTCCCGACGCTGGCATCGCGGTGAACAAGATGATCAGCCTCGCCCACCTCGACTATCTTCGCGACGAGATCAAGCTGACTGATGGCAGGGTCATTCCCATCTGGTGGGTGTACTGCGAGCCCACAGCGAGCGGCGACAGAAACTCGAAGTACAAATACGTCGAGGCAGCAAGCGAGGGTGTGAGCTGCGTAGATGACGTGGCTCGCGCTGCTTTGGCTTACCTTGCCGACTATGAGCGGACTGGAATCGCTCATGACCTCGACATGGCGCGGGATGCCTTCAAGTTCATCGAGTACATGCGCACACCGGAAGGGCACTTCTACAACTTCATCCTTGAGAGCGGCGCCAGAAACCTTAAGGGCGCTACTAGCGAGAAAGGCGTCAACTGGTGGACGGCGCGGGCAATGTGGGCGCTGGCGCGGGGCATTCGAGTGTTCTCTGCAGCGGATCCAGGCTATGCGGCTCACCTTGAGGAACTCATCGGGCCGTCTCTTTCGGCAGTCCGCCAGCTCCTTACGGGCAACGAGTTGTCGATGTACGGGCAGCATAAGACCCTCCACGGCGCCAGGATCCCCGCCTGGTTTGTAGGCGATGGGTCTGATGCGTCGTCGGTAGTGGTGATGGCCCTGTGCGAGCTCTACCAGGCCAGGCCAACCCCGGAGATCGCTGAGATGGTGCAGATGTTCGCAGACGGCATCGCGGAGTATCAGGCTGGATCGCCGGATGAACCGCCATTTGGTGCACATCTTCCGTGGGGAGGGTCGATTTCCTACTGGCACGGCTGGGGCAGCAATCAGATGCGTGCGCTGGCCATGGCCGGCCAGGTGTTCGGCAATAGAGCCTGGATCGAATCGGCCGAGCGTGAGGCCAACTGGCTCGTAACCCACATGCAGGCATCTCTCGGAGTGTTCGCCCATTTGGGTCCTACGCCCCTCGAATACGTGCAGCTTGCGTATGGGTGCCAGGCAATCACAACAGGTCTGCTCGAGCTGTATCGTGCGACCGGGAAAAACGTCTATGCGGTGTTGGCCGGGGTATCGGCTTCCTGGCTCAACGGGAACAATGTCGCCAATTATCCCATGTATGACCCGTCAACAGGCCGCGGTTGGGATGGCATCGATCCGCCTGGGGCTGAGCGGGGAATAGGGGTGAGCTTCAACTCGGGAGCGGAGTCGACGATCGAGGCGGCAACTACCTTGATCGAGCTTGCCCGTGTGCCGCTTGCATGGGAATACGCAGGTTTGCGCACTCGAGCCAGGCATCCATTTCGAGTAGTTGAGGCCGAGTCGTTCGATAAGGCGGCAACGGGAAAACCGAGGAAGATGTGGGCAAGCTGGACTGGAGAAGGCATCCCCAGCGGCGAGTTCTACGTTTCAGCACGTTCCGGCGACAGCTTCAAGCTCACGTTCTCAATCCCAGAGGATGACGTGTTCATCCCCTACGTGACATACGAACGCCAGCCGGCCTTGGCTGGGCAGGTTGGGATGTCGTTCTCGCTGGACGGAGCGGAGCCGATTGTCTGCGACATGGGAGGCTCGCCGGATTCCAAATACTTCGTGATGGAGAAGCTCTCTTCACCAGTCACCCTTGCCGCAGGCAAGCATACGATCACGGTCAAGTTCACTGGCGCAAGCAGAACGGCGTCCGCATCGATTGACGCCATCATCCTTCAGCCAACAGTGGAATGGAGGCAGATGAGCGGTTCGGGCTCGCGGAATCTGCTCATCGCACGCAGTTTCCGTGAAGAAGCATCAGCTAGAGATATTGATGTCGACATAAGGTCGAGCTCTCCTGGTCCGGAGATCAGCTTCCTCGTGAGAAGGTACAACTCCAATGGGGAACTCGCGGGGGAGGAGCGGATCGCGCGTCAAGTTCCTCCGGGATCGGAAAGCCTGAAGCTAGGCGTCCCGGTGGAGCCGTACGGATACACCCTGGCAGAGTGGCGCTAGTGGGCGCCATCACATCATCGCAAGGAGGAATAGCGTAGATGAGTACCAGAGCAAAGCTTACCATGATAGTGTTGCTGACTGTGTGCATGCTCGCCCTGGTGAGCATGGGCGCCTCGGCGGCGACCAAGACCGCGACGGTCAATGTGAAGTGCACGACTGGAAAGCCAGTGCCTGTGTCGCTCACTATGGACGAAGTCCGGAATGTAATCGGCGTCGACTTCGCGGCCAACTGGGACTCCCTGAAGGTAGTGGATGAAAGCGGCGAACCTGTGCCTTTTCAGCTTGATGATGTGGACCTATCCGGGTCGGTTTCTCGCAGGGATGAGATCGCATTCCTGGCGACTGGGCCGGTGAAGATCACAGTATCGGATGGCGCCGCCGATAAGGCTTCGTTCCCTGCGGCCTTCGGAACCAAGACCGACGATGATGGAAACACCATCATCTTCAGCTTCGATGGAACTATCGAGGCAAAGATAGGCAAGTACGGCACTGTTGACATCAACAGGTACAAGGGCGAGGAGCACAAGTACGCGAAGGACCTTGGGATGATACGCTATGCCGGGTTCCCCTACAGCACGTATTGGTTCGACAAGAACCTGGACCGCCATGAAGAGAAGACCACTTTCGAGGAGCCGGTGCGCATAGTGAAGGCAGCGGTTCTGGCTTCTGGGCCGGCTCGCATCACAGCCGTGGCGCAGACGGCCTCCGACCTGTTCCCCGGACTGAGGCAGAATCTGACTGTGTCGATCTACAAGACTGGGGAGATCCGCGTTGCCAACAGCATCGTAACCGCTGGATACTCCGATCTCTCGAAGCTCTTCACCATGTGCGGCGGAGTCATGGCTGATGTGGAAGATGCTCAGCACATCCTGCCCGTGTTCCGCTGGATCGATTGGGCGGAGGAGCTGAACATGTCTCCTGAGGAGTATTGGGGGCAGCTGGGCATGATCGCGAAGGTGGACGGTGCGCCTTACATAGCCTTTGCCGATTCCCGCGGCCCGAAGCCTGCCTGGTGGGGTGCTTCGTATCTCTTCTGCAGCGCAGAGAGATGGCGCACCAACTACTCGCCCAAGCTCGGCGTGGGGCTCGCTGAGGCCCTGATGGAGCTGCCTGAGGTTCCGACGGACCTTGCCGACAAGATCAGAGCAGAGGGATGGCACCTAGAGGGCGAGTGGCGGACTGGATACTTCCGTTGGGTGCCCACGGAGATGGTGGACGTTCGTCAGAAGAACGGGATCGCGGTGAACATCACCCCCGACATGGCCGAGGGAGACTGGCCACTGCACGCGATCCCAGGATACAGCATGGAGCATCTCAACTACTATCTGCTGTATGAAGCGACCGACCGGGCCGCCGCAATCAGATACCTTGAGGCCAGATACCAGGAGCTTGGAAGTGTGGCGGTACAGTAGAAATGTGCTCAACCTGTTTGAGCAGCGGAATGAACGGGGGCGCGGCGCGAGTCGCGCCCCTCTCGCGAACACGGGGCCGGCAGTTGGGGAGCAGCCATAGGCGTGGCAGGCGCCGTGCGGTTTTCACGGCAGTTGCTGCGGCAGTTGCTGCGGCAGTTTCCGCGGCAGTGTGTGTTCTGGTGGCGCTAGCAGCACTAAGCTTGCTGCCGACAGCGCTAGCTCGCGCCCAGGAGTATACAGAGCCTTACTATGAGTATGTTGGCGACACATACGCCGTCGGCATTTCGCTTGATCCAGTGTTCATTGACTATCTGGGAGTTGACCTGGACCGAACCGGCGAGTCGCATGAACTCCTCGCCTACGTTGGAAAGCCCTCCACTCTCTGGTTGGGCGTCGGGGGATGGGGAACACATCAGCCTACTAAGCCGATGAAGGTCGAGCTTGTACAGGAGGATGGCCGCACCGTTCTAACCATGCACGGAATACGGTTCGCTGGATTTTTGCCAACCACCATGGGGCAGGTTGCGCCTGTGGAGGCTGACTGGGAATTCACATTCTACAACGATTGTTTCGATATGAGCCTCACATGGCGGATGCTGCAGGATGTGTATGGTCTTCAGGAGGCCGGATGGGCTCTGAACATTGACCTTCCTTGGTATGGGGATTCCCAGGAGAATAGGAGGATCAGTGGGGATGTGCAGGGTTTTCCACGCTGGATAGCGTGGTATGGCTCCAAGATCGGGATCGCTGCGGCGTTCCGAGACGGCTCAAGTCGCTGCCAGGCGAATCGGTGGTACGGGAACCTCAAGTCGAGCTATGTAATAGTGCATACTTGGTGGAAACCGGGCGGACATGGGGTGGAATGGGGAGAATACCCCGCCGGCACGTGGCGCGTCAGGTTCTTCCGCGGTGCAGCTGACATCGACGCAGCCTCGCGGCTGGACGAGGAACTCAACCACTGATCGCTTCGACCATCACGGCGGAACGAGGAGGCATAAGCGGATGAGGTTCATCACGGGAGTCAACTACTGGCCAGCCGCACACGGGGTGCAGATGTGGCCTGAGTTCGATGCTGCGGAGATCACACGAGACATGCACGCCATCCGTTCCATGGGAATGGGAGCGGTTCGGGTTTTCCTCAGGTGGGCCGACTTCCAGCCCGCGTCCGATCGGGTGGAAATGGTAGTGGTGGAACGGTTCGACCAGGTGTTGACCGCAGCGCGTGATGCCGGGGTGGGGCTCATTCCTACGTTCTTCTGCGGGCACATGAGCGGTGAGAACTGGGATGCGCCATGGCGGGCAGGCAGAGATCCTTACTCCGATCCGGGGATGCTCCGCGCCCAGACGAGCCTCGTCGGGCTGTTTGCAGAGAGATACCGTGACGAGGAGACCATCATCTGCTGGGATCTCGCAAATGAGCAGGATATCTTCGTCCGCCCCAGGGATCACCATTCCGGTTGGAGATGGGTGCACATTCTAGCATCCGAAATCCGTAAGCATGACAGGAGCCATCCGATCACGGCGGGGATTCACATTTCGAGCCTATGGGAGGACTGCGGCTTCCGGCCTGAGGACCTCGCGGAGTCCCTGGACTTCCTGTGCATGCACGCCTATCCCTCCTACTCAGAAGCGTGTCCGGAACGGCTGGACGGGGTGAGGAGCACCTACTTCGTCCCATTCTGCGCAGCGCTTACTCGTGCCCTTGGGGGCGGCGCGGACGTCCTCCTTGAGGAGTTCGGCGCCACTTCTCAGATGAACGCGGATGACGTTATTGAGCGGTACTACTGCACGACCCTTCACTCACTCCTCGCCGAAGGCGCGATGGGGGCGATGGGATGGTGCTACTCCGATTTCCGCGTGGGGGAGCGGAGGCCTTACGATACCACCCCATACGAAGTGGGATTCGGAATTGTAGACTGCCAACGCAGGCCCAAAGGAGCGGGGCGGGCCATGGCCAGGTTCAACCGGACTATCCATGAGTACGGATGCGATGCTCGCTGCATTTCCGGGCAGCCATACAAGCCCAGAGTGCGGCGTTGCGCGATCGCCGTCCCGCGGCGATACTACGATAACTACGATGCCGATATCACCCCCTCGAGGAATTTCACAGCGCTGTTCAACTCATACGTGCTCGCGAGGCGCGCAGGCCTCGATCCCGACATGATCACTCTGGATGCTGACCTGGCGCCATATCGCCTGCTTTTCCTGCCGTCGGTCTCGCGGCGCGGTTCGGTGAACAATAGCGACTGGAACCGGCTGACGCGGTACGTTGATGCCGGCGGCGCCCTCTACATGTCCTACGACGGAGTTGCTCTTGAGGGGATGGGAGAGCTGTTCGGAATGGAGGTCCGGTACGCTGTCAACGAAGGGCCGGGCGCCCGCGTTGAGATGGCTCGCTGCGGTGGCAGCAGTGGCAGTGGCAGTGGCAACGGGAGTGGCGGCGGCGATGGCAGCAGAAGTGGAAGTGGCGATGGCGGATGCTGTGGTGCGCTTGCGGTGGCAAGCTTTACGGGACGACGGATGGTCGTCTGCCCGACCGCAGGGAGCGGGCTATGGAAGGGGAGCGATGACGCCTCCCGGGTTGTGGCAGCCAAGCACGGCGCGGGGGCCACAGTGTTCTGCGATTTCCCGTTGGAGCTGAGTGTCGCGCATGTCTCCGGCGTCTATGAATTCGCTGCATTCCAGGAGGTATACAGGGCGGCGGCCCGCCATGCGGGGTACTTGGAACCGGCCTCGACCGATTGCTCCGATGTGTCGGCCACAATTCTCGATGGCGGGGGCGAGGGCGAGCGGACGGGAAGGATACTCGTCCTGGTCAACTACGCCCCCAACCCATTGCAGGCAAGGCTGACATGCCCTGAGGCACGAGCCCTTGCCGACCGCGAGAGTGGTGAGGAGATGCTGCCAGGCCCTGACGGATTGTTTCATATGGATATGGATGCCAACGGCGGGCGCGTGATGGAGATTGTGTATGCTAACGCAATAGTTGACCACTAGTGCGCACCGTGGGCGTCGAAGAGCTGACCACCCCAAGAATCCAACCCTGTATGCTGATGGATTGGGAAGCTCATCGGCAACAGGAGGAAAGGAATTGCCCAAAATGGTCACTGTTGATGCTCTAAGGAGGCGAAGGCCTGCGGTTGCTTGCGCTGCGGGGCAAGGAGACTCCGGGGGCCCGAGATATGCGGGGTTGATGCCCGAAGACAGCCCTCTTGCACGGGGGCTGTAGCCGGCAGCCGCATATGAGGCTCCCCGGCTGCGCCGGAGCTGGCTGATGTGGCGCGACCGAGTCATGGGGCGATAACGTCGACGAAACCAGCGCTGAGACGAGCTCAATGTCGATGGAATCGACATGGAGACGCCCGCGATGTCGATGAAACCAGCATTGAGGGCTTCCGAACGCGCGCCTCGGCGGGATCCGCGACGAGGGGCTTTTGCGGCAAGACGTATGGCATAATGTGCCACAGGCCAGTCCGTGCTAGACGCGTTTTGGCGGACGGGCCTGGCGCGCCATGAAGTCCGCGTGAACCTCGACTGCTGGAGCCGGACTGTCAATGTCGACGAAATGGACACTGACCCCGCGGTCAATGTCCATTTGAGTCGCATTGAGCGCGCGACACTGCCGGTTTGATCGACATTGAGCGCCTGCGAGACCTCTAACTCGAGCCACTGATTGTAGCGATTAGTATCTCATGGCGGTCAGCTTCTCGATTGTCGTTCACACAGATCGAGTGAGGGCAGCAAGCGAAGCCCTCAGTGCTTCCCGACTCTGCCCGACTGCTTTGTCCCAGAGTTTATGGCCGCTCCTAAGCGTGATTCGAAGCTTCTGTTCACTCTGAGATGCAACTGGCGTTGCTCGCACCATGCGGGGCCTTGGCACGGCGGGAGTATACGAGTATGCCTTTGTCGAGGACTTCTGTCTTGATCCAGCCCGAGGTGCGCTGAAGGTCGGCTGGCGTTAGCGGATGCGGCTCTATCCGGGAGTCCAGGCGCTCCCGAAACACGGCGCCAAAAAGGATTTGCCGATCATCCCATGGGTTCTGTCCGAAGGCTGGGGATACAATTGCTAAGTCGATGTCACTGTCGGCCCCGGCGGCGCCCATTGCATACGACCCAAATAGTATCACTCGGTCAACAGGAATCATCGCGCTCACCGCCCGAACGAATGAGCTGATGGAGTCGGCTATTGCAGGCGCAGGCTGAGCCATGACAAGACCTCCTTCGTCGTGCAATACAGCTCTTGGAACTTCTCCGGCGGATTTGCCAACAGGACGGCGTTGCGGTCCGTAGGGCGCCGTCCTTCGATCTGGAACACCGAGAGATTCGCGAGGAATGCTGTCTGATCGTTGCTCAGGTCGTCGAGTATGCCGTCCTCCAGTACTCCGCCTCGCCATTCACTCCCGCAATCGCCTCCAGACTCGCAACTGGTGCGGATGAATCTTCAGCGGCCAATCCGCGCGTCGGTTATGCACTTACATAGTATCATGCAGTTGCTGTGTTTCCAACACGTCGATCATGGGCGCCACTTGACGATTCCATGTGGCTGCCTCAGCCATTCTGCGCATCGATGAGAGCAGAAGCCCATCGAGCGGTTTCACTACCGTGATCGTGCCAGACGAAATGAGTAGTTCATCTCCCCACTGGAACAGGCTGAAGTTGGGCTGAGGTGCGATGGGTCTACGCTTCGCCCACGCACGAGTTTGTTTACGTCTTGTGGTTATTATCGACCTGCGTGGAAACTGCAGAAGTCCACCGGGTACAGCAGCTTCGCGTGGACCAAGGGAATATTCCAATGCGATGCAGGAACTTGTGGATGCACACAGAATAAGCACTTAAATGGGATCGCACATGTGGGCCTAGGGAAAGCGGGATCAGCAACGATTTCTGTATAAACTTTGTTTATGTATTAAAGTATGTGACCGTTCACAGGCGGTGTTGGCGGGGTGTGTTCAGGTGCGCAAGACGAGAATCACGAAGGATGACGGACGCTACTTGGTCTACTACACTTTCGACTGTGCGCCGTCCCATGTTGATTTGGAGGGTCCTTCGGCTCTTGCTGCGGCTTCCGTAGGGAGCGAAGGCGAAAAGAGCGCGAGCGGACGCGAAGGTCGAGGTCAGACCCTGCGGCGGGGCGAGAACAAGGGGGGTGAGGGGCAATGTCGGAGTTGAGATGGAACCCGATTCTCGAGGAATGGGTCGTGACCGCGACTCACAGGCAGGATAGGACATACAGGCCTCCTGAGGGTTTCTGCCCGCTTTGCCCCACACACGATGCTGAGTCTCCAACCGAGGTGCCCTTGCCTGGCTATGAGATCGTCGTGTTCGAGAACAAGTTTCCGTCATTCCGGCGCGCCCCAGGCCAACCTGCGGTTCAGGGAACGGATCTGCAGCCGGTGGCGCCCCCTGTGGGAGTGTGCGAGGTGGTTCTGTACACCGATGATCATCATGCCACGTTCGCTGACCTTCCGGTGGAGCGCATTACGAACCTAGTGGACGTCTGGACCGACAGGTATGAGGAGTTGGGAGCGCTTGAGTGCGTGGACTACGTACTCATATTCGAGAATAAGGGCGATGCTGTGGGGGTGACTCTGAGCCATCCACACGGGCAGATATACGGGTTTCCGTTTGTTCCTCCCCGTGCTGCGAAGGAGCTGGAGTCTGCGGAAAGGCACTTGGCCGATACGGGTCGCTGCCTGTTCTGCGATCTTCTGAGCGATGAGTTGACCGACGGTCGACGGATGGTTGCAGAGAACGCGCACTTTGCGGCATTTATCCCGTTCTTTGCAAGATACCCATACGAGGTGCATGTCATGCCCAAGCAGCACAGGACGTGCCTGCCGGAGCTTGACGCAAGTGAGCGGCGGGGGTTCGCCGAGATCCTTAAGGCAGTAACCTCAGGGTACGATTCGCTCTTCGGTTTCTCGCTCCCGTACATTATGGTTATTCACCAGGCCCCGACAGACAGAGGGGAGCATAGCTCCTCAGGGACCGAGTGCGACTCAGACGGCGTGTGCGTGACCGGTTCGCACTATGGCCACTATCACATGCATGTGGAATTCTACCCACCGCATCGTACGGCAAACAAGGTCAAGTATCTTGCAGGGTGCGAATCCGGCGCAGGCACGTTCATCAACGACACCCTTCCCGAGGAGAAAGCGGTGGAATTGCGAGAGGCGGTCGCACGGGCAGCAGCCCAGGCACGGTCGGGATCGGGTGGGGGTGGGATCAATGGCCATAGAGCATGATCAGGCCATTGCCCAATTCGACATGGCCTTCTCCAAACTGACGGTGGAGGGCGCCGATGTGTGTGCACCGATCAGGGTTGCCACGGCGCCCGGAAGAGTGAACCTCATCGGGGAGCACACTGATTACTCTGAGGGGCTGGTCCTGCCGGTCGCCATCGACCGCAACATCGCAATAGCATTCCGGCCCCGCACCGATGGTCTGGTGCGGCTGTATTCTGTTGGTTGCCACGAATACTCGGAGTTCCGTCTTGACCCCTCGGCCCCCATTGAACGTGATCCTATGCATCCGTGGAGCAACTACTTCCGAGGAGTTGCGAAGGCACTCGTGGGGCGCGAGTGCGGAATCAGTTCGGCGATGGGCGACGCTTACGAATCCAGTTCATCAGCGGATGCCTGCGGAGGAGAGGGGGCTCGCGGATGGCTGTTTCGCGGGCTTGAAGCTGCAATTATGGGCGACATTCCGCAGGGCGCGGGGCTTAGCTCTTCGGCCGCCCTGGAGGTGGCATCAGCGTTTGCGCTGCTTTCTGTGGCGGGGATGCCTGAGGAGCGCCTGGATCAGGAGCAAACCGATATTCGCCGCCGTATCGCAGTCGCATGCCAGGAGGCTGAGAACAACTTCGTAGGGGTGAAGTGCGGGATCATGGACCAGCTGATCTCGGTCATGGGCCGGGCGTCCCACGCGGTCTTTCTGGACTGCCGCACACTCAGCTACGAACTCGCGCCTTTGCCATTGGAGGAGGCAGGTCTGGTTCTTGTTGTATGCGATACTGGGGTGAGGCGGGGGCTCGTAACGTCGGAGTACAACCGAAGGCGTGCGGAAGTGGAGGAAGGGGCGAAGCTCATTGCGGGCGCCCTGGGCAGCCTCGAAATCCGCACGCTACGCGATGTGTCGCGAGTTCAGTTCGAGCAGGTGCGTGCGGTGTTGCCTTCGGTGATTGCGCGTCGGTGTGAGCACGTGATCTCAGAGAATGAGCGAGTCCGCAGAGGAGTAGAGGCGCTTCATGCACGCAACTCCGCGGCGTTTGGAGCGCTCATGTATGAGTCTCATGAGAGCCTTCGTGACCTATACGGGGTGAGCTGCCGCCAGCTTGATGCAGCAGTGGAGATTGCCCGGGCTACCCCGGGGGTTATAGGATCGCGCATGACCGGGGGAGGGTTTGGAGGATGCACTGTCAACCTTGTGAGGCGGGAGGCAGCCGAAACACTAAGGTCCAGGCTTGAAGGCATTGGCCCCGGCGTCGACCTGTGTGCGCCCAAGGTATTCCCCGTTGCAGTTACGGATGGGGCCCGGATCAGCGGATAGCGAGCGTACGGTCACGCCAGCGCAACGGGGAGAAGAGAGGAGTCTATCCTCGCACAAAGAATTGGACAGCATACTTCGTTCATGAGGTGAAGTTACGGTCGGCTCATGCGCACCTCATTCTGGCAAGTAGGCTGCGGCCCATCTTAGGAGGTGATAGGTGGCGGCATATTGGCATCTGGGGCGCTGTTGGGCGCCTATCCTGTCCGGCACTGGGAATTCGACGGCGAATTGGTCGCACTGTGGAGTATAGCAACCCCATTTCGAATTCGAGGAGGCGCGTTCCATGCGAAAGAGAGTCCTACTCGCAGCACTGGTGTTAACTGTGATGGCGTCACTCGTGTCTGGCACTGCCGCGGCCAAGAAGACCCAGATGAGGGTGGTGTCGTGGGCCGGCGCAGAAGAGCTTGCAATGGATAGTCAGGTCCTAGCCGAGTTCATGAAGAACAATCCGGACGTAGAGGTAAGCCTCGAGGCTGTCTCCGAAAACTACTTTCAGAAGGTGCTGACGGACATCGCAGCAGGCGACCCGCCAGATGTCATGCTGCTGGATGCTGAGGATGTTCCGTTCTTGACATCGGAGGGAGCGCTCCTTAACCTGACGCCGGTGGCCGCAAGGATGAAGGACGTGCCAGGCGCTGATCTGAATGTGTATTTCCCCAATGTCCTCAAGGTGTTCACCGTTGACAAGGCGGTATACGCGTTCCCGAAGGACTTCACCCCGATAGTCATGTACTACAACAAGGGTCTATTCGACTCGATGGGTGTGGCGTATCCTCCTAAGGACGGATGGGATTGGAACCAGTTCATCGACACCGCGAAGAAGCTGTCGCGCGACACTAATGGCGACGGAAAGACAGACGTATGGGGCTACAGGTTCCTCGCCTGGGTGGGCGTTGTTAAGCCATGGATCTGGGCAGCCGGTGGGGATATCATGAACCCCGAAAGAACAAAGACGGCCGGATATATCAATGGCGATGCCGCAGTGAAGACTGTTACATTCATGACGGGCATAGAGAAGGCGGGATACTCGCCGTCATCCGTGGTCCAAGAGGCTTTCGGGGGCGGCGGGGCGATGTTCTACACAGGCAAGATCGCCATGGCGAACAGTGGTCACTGGTGGTTGCCTTCCATCAAAGACCAAATCGCCAAGGGCGCGAAACTGAACATCGGCATCACCAGAATCCCACATGCGCCTGGAGCAAAGAACGCTACGGTCCTGTACGCGTCTGGATGGGCCGTCCCTAAGAACGTCAAGAATCAGAGGCTCGCTGTGGAGCTGGCGTCCTGGCTTTCCAGTCCGTATGCGCAGAAGGTTCGTTGTGCTCAGGGATTGGCTATCTCCGCCAACAAGCAGGTTGCCGAGGAGGTTGCCAAGACAGACCCCGTAGAGGCGATGTTCTTTGATATCGTCCCGGATGGGCGTCCTTCGCTGGGCGCCGAAACGAGGCATTACAGGCCTCTCATCGAAGACACGATGGACGAGGCCCTCCAGAAGATCATCTTGGGGGGAACAAGCGTTAAGGACGCTCTCAACTGGGCGGCGAAAACAATCGACGACGAGATTGCCAAGAGGAAATAGTCTTCCCAGGGTCGTGCATGGAGGTCGCTGCCTCTGCGAAGAGGCAGCGACCGTGCAATACGACGCAGGCACGGCGACTAGTCGGGCTGCGTATGAGGGCGATGATAATGCATAAACGGCTCACCATCACCGCCGCTGCGGTAGCGCTCGCTCTTACTCTCATCTGTTTCATCGTGGTGGACTTGTACACATCACGGACAGTCCTTGGCGCCTACAAGAGCGCTGCCATAGGTATGGCCGATGTAGCGAAGGGATACTATCTCAATTGGAAGCGTGAACTGGAGGCGGAGACGGCGCGGTTTGCCGCTATTCTGGAGGGAGCAGATGCCGAGCAACTCCGGAACCGCGCTGGCCTGATCGAGGCGCCGTCTGACATGCGGAGGCTGGCCTTAGTGTCGGAGCACGGGGAGACCATCTGGTTGCAGGGTGTCGCCACGGCGTCAGGCAACGATCTGTGCGACAGTCTGATGCTGGAGGCGGCGCTTTCCGGTAGGTGCGTTTCGGACCCGGAGTTGGCAGAAGGCGAGGTTCTGATGGTTTCAGCATCGCCGTTCTCCACGGCGGATGGGCAGACATGGGCTGTAGTCGTGTCAAGCGCGTTTGGAAATCGGTACGTTGACACGCTGGCCTCAATTGCGCACAAGGACGTTCTGTTCATGCTGGACGACAAGGTTGCAGCATGCTCGAGGAAAGATCTCACTGAGGGTGATTTCGCTCTTCCTGCTAGCTTTCTCGACAGCATAACTCACAAGCTTGATGCTGATGTCACCGAGATCAGGCATAACGGAGAGGCTTGCTTGGTTAGCGCCGTCCCAGTTCTTGACTTCGACGAATGGAGCATCAAGGGTTACATAGGAGTGTCGACAGCCAAGGCAAGCGCTGGAGCGCATCTCGACAGAGCAAGGCTCTGGTTCTGGCTCGGAGCGTCAGTGGCGCTTGCACTTCTGGCTGCGGGAATGTGGTCGGCCGTCTGCCGGATAGATAAGCGCTTGAGTGACAGAGGCAGAGCGGCGGCCGGTGCTTCCGGAGAGCCAGCACTTGCCCAGGGGAACATGCGCAGGAAGGTGCTTGCGCTGCTGGCCTGTTCACTTCTGCCTTCGGTGTTTGTTACCCTCTGGCTCTCGAATGTCCAAGTTCCAAAGGTCGTCCGGGAGATCAACTGCGAAACATCCGCCGCAGTTGGCGCGATAGTGAGAACGGAGGCATCCGAAGACTACGAGCTGATAGCCCGGGCAGCTGATGAGGGCATCGTCGATGGGAGGTCAGGTGCGGAAGAGGTTGACCTTGATGAGATACTGGCGTGTCTCTGCAAGCTCAGTTCCTCGGAGGTCACTGTGCTTCGCTCTGATTCAGCCGTTATTGCGTCTACGCTCTCCGAGGGCGACCGCGCCAACATCAAAATGCCTTCGAAGTTGGCGCACGATCTTGCGAGCGAAGACGTGGCGGCATTTCGTGCGAGCGTCAAGGGAGTGCCAAAGGAGACTGCTGCAGTTGCTCTGAGGCGTGACTCCAGGCTGGTTGGGTGGCTGACCATGACCAGGGACTGCAGCGCCTGCGACAACCGTGTTGTGGGCTACAAGTTCGGCGTTCTCGGCATCCTCGCTGGTGTCGTGCTGGCGTGCGGGGTCTGCTTCTTTACGGTGGCCAATGCTGATAGACCAAGCGTGCTCAAAAGATCGTTCGTAGGTTACGGTTTCGTCGCTCCTTCGTTGATCCACCTCGTGTGGTGGGGACTGCTGCCACTGGTGTTCGCACTATACTTAGCGTTCCACAGCTGGAGCATTGTGACGCCGGCAAGGCCATTCGTTGGACTAGACAACTTTCGGGAAGTCTTCCACGATCGGATCTACTGGAACGCCATGAAGAACACCGTGATATTCCTGTTGCACATACCCTTTGGAATGGCGCTGTCTCTTGCCATTGCGCTCGCTCTAAAGCGTCAGGTGAGAGGCATTACTGTGTGGAGGGCCGTGTACTATCTCCCGGCTGTCACATCGAGCGTAGTGACATCGATCATGTGGAAATGGATGTACAACCCCGAGTTTGGGCTCTTCAACTATCTTCTTGGATGGATAGGGCTGGGTCCGTATCCGTGGTTGACGAGGCCGGGCTGGGCGATGCTGTCACTCCTGATCATGACTATATGGCAGAACATGGGGCAGGACATGCTGATATTCCTATCGGGGTTGCAGAGCATTCCATCCGAGTACTACGAAGCGGCTAGCCTAGACGGCGCCGACGGGTTCAGGAAATTCTGGCACATTACGCTGCCTTTGCTGAGGCCCACGACCTTCTTCATACTCGTTACCTCGGTCATTGGTTCGTTTCAGGTCTTCACGCCCGTGTACGTTCTCACAGGCGGTGGCCCGTTGCGCAGCACCGATGTCGTGGTATACCGCATCTATCAGACTGCATGGGTGGACATGAGAATGGGTTACGCGTCAGCACAGTCCTGGGTGCTGTTTGCCATTATCTTGGTATTCACTATGATCCAGTTCAAACTGATGGGCAAGGAAGTCAGGTATGTGTAGGTGGGCAAGAGAGGGTGACGAGTGTGGCCCATAGCTTAAAGAGGAAACTTGTGCAGCGCACAGGCAGTGGAATAGCCCTGATCCTGATGGTGATCTTGGCGGTGAGTTGCCTCATTCCATTCCTGTGGATGATAGCTGTATCTTTGATGACGCAGTTTGAGGCGTTCCATTATCCGCCGAGCCTGATTCCGTCATCTCCACAGTGGGACAACTACTCAAATGCCATGACGGCCCTTCCTTTCGGTAGGTTCTTTCTCAATTCTGCGATCATGACCGTATTCACAATGGTGGGGCAGCTGTTTGTCATATCTACAGGCGCATACGCGTTCTCACGGCTCAAGTTCCCCGGGCGGGATGGCCTTTTCAAGTTCTACCTGCTGTTCATGATGCTTCCCGGCGTAGTCACGTTGAT
>JAYFQW010000029.1 GCA_034926675.1 Clostridia bacterium
GTGACCATCTTAAGCAATTCCTTTCCTCCTGTTGCCGGTAGATCGTTCACCTATCAGCATACAGGAATAGGTTCTTAAGGTGGTCAACTTCTCGACGCCCACAGTCTGTACTGGTGGTCAAGTTTTAGATTAGCATACACACTCGAGTTCTCTCGGTGGGCTGAGGTGTTCGGAGACGTCACCATGACGGCCGCCTTACTAGATCGGCTGACTCATCACGTTCATACCTTTGTCCTAACGGGTCAATCATACCGACTGAAGCAAAGCAAGACACGAAGCGGGGTGACGAAGATGACGGATGCCGGAGCATACTCAGATCAGCCAGTGACATCCTAAACAGGTAGGATTTAGTGGTAAACTTTTCGATTGTCATTCACAAGAACTGGCTGTACTGGATCCCATCGGGGTTTGCCTGCTTGTACTCATACCATAAAAGGTGCAGAGTAACGGACTTCTTGCTTTTGAGCTCGCGGTGAATCTGTTGATCACGTCGCCGACGGTGCCGTGGGCAACTTGCAGGCTTTCGGCAATCTGGCGACGGCTCAACCCCATCTCGTGATAAAGCCTCAGAATCTCCCTAATCTTGCGCATCGACGACCTCCTATTTGCCACGGCCCCCAATCACCCTCCCAAAAGCATCTTGCTTACGGGAGTTCGGTGGCTTCACTTGGCGATCCTCCTGTGGCATAGTTGCCGGCGCGCATCAGCTCCGAGCCAAGGTCATTGCCCTGGACGATTTGCCCCGGAATCAGTGGACGATTTGGACCGGAATGTGCACCTGATCTTGATCTCGACGATATCGATTGGTCCTTCAGCCGACTCGCGGCTAGCTGCAGCATGTGTGCCAATTTGTCGACAGGTTGATGCAAATGAACTGTAACAAGGAGGGGTCTGGGTGATCTGCGGCATCTACCGGCCTCACAGATCCATAGGGGCAGACCTAATTGATCGCGGATGTTGTTGAGACATAGGTTCATCCCCCACTTACGGTTACTTTTCTTAGGGCTCGGTTTCGCAGAAAGAGGTATATCATTGCGGTAATGCAATTCGACAAGAGCAGAACAATAATCTCTCTACTGGCGTCTATGTGTCTCCCAAGCATTAGCTGTATAGGGTTGTAGAATAGCCCTTCAAACGGAAGCGCTCTTATTACTCTTAGCACCGTCATGGGATAGAAACTAAGCGGGATTGCCCTTCCAGATAGCAGACTCACTAGGGCAATCTTAAGCTTTGATATGCCCCAAATGCTGCTAGTGTAGAATATGGTGGACCCCTTCGTCAAGACACCGTTAATAGGTTTCCTAAGCAATGCCCCGTACGCTTGTGAGGGGTGAGGGTGGTCCTTGGCGTAGGCCCCAGGGGGTGCTCTGCGGGACCCGGGCGCAGGGGGTGTACTTCGCCGGGGCACCGGGACGCTGGCTTGACCCACACATGGCGAGACTTATGCACAGGGCGCCATGAGCGTGCAGAGGACCCCGCCTTAGCATCCGCGGATCGCACCTCCCCCCACACTGAAGGCTGCTGGGGCGGTCCGCCTGTTTTACCCCAGATACACCTCAGCCGGAGTCCTGTATGCTAGCGCTTGATGAGGCCTGAGGTCATTGTAAAACCCGATGCAGTCCCCAATGCCAAGTCTGGCCTCGCGCGGGATTGAGTACTCCTTATCTCCAAGCCCCGAAGCAGGTAAGGATATAGCCTGCTCTGAAGATCGCGGCGGCTCAGGTTCGGCCCCGGGCAGATCTCGGCGATCTGCATGTCGCTCATGCAGTGCTGAATCCGCTTTCGGTTAACCTGCCAGCCGCGCCGGCACAGCTCTTCAGTGATGCGCCTTGAGCCGTAGAAAGGGCGCGCAGTATAGATCTCGTCTATCTCCCGCCTGATGGCCACTTCCTCTGGGGATGGAGGCCTGGGAGCGTAATACAGGCTGGATCGGCTCACGCCGAGCAGCTTAGCCTGAACACTGAGCGGAATCTTCGAGCCCCCCAGTTCAAGCAGTTCCACACGTTCAGATTTGGACACGGTTGATGCCAGTCCTTTTTTACCAAGCTAGTTGAGTGTTCAGCCGCCCGATCTCTGCATAAAGCTCCTTCAGCCCCCGTTCGTGGGCGGCTCTCAGCGTTTCCTGCGAGCGCCCTTCGTCAGCGAACAGGCTCGTCATGTTCTCAACGGCAGTAGCTTTCCAGCGAACTAACAGCGAAGGGGATACGCCTAACTCAGACGCAATCTTGGATATGGGCCTATCCTCCCTGAGAAGCGCCATTACGGCTTCGGCCTTGAATGACGGTGTGTAGCTCTTTCTCATGGGCACAGTCTATCGTATTCCTCCTCGCTGCAGTGTCCAGATTCCTGAGTCCACTATATCCTGCCCCATTCAAAATTCATACGGCATTACCAAATGGTCCGAACTGGTTAGCTTGGTATCTCAACCGCGGCAGTCTTGGTATAATTGACCAGAGCCTGCGAGTGTGACGAAGGAGGAGCATACCATGATCTCATTACTGAGAGAAGTAAGGCACAGCTTCTGTGTTTTCGCAGCATATTTGCGAATTGGCTTTCGGTCAATAGCGTACAACACTGGAGACTTTTCTGTTGGCATAGTCACAATAGTCTTTGAGAACGCCTTAAGCCTAGTCCTCTTGTCCTTTGTCTACATGCGTGTCGATCGTGTAGCTGGGTGGCCAATCCATGACCTGCTTTTTCTATATGCGTTCAACTCCCTGGGGGTATCATTGTGGTCATTCTTCTTCATCAACACGATTACGTTGCCGTACTACCTGAGGAATGGGGAATTTGACAGGTTTCTTGTTAGGCCACTAGCACCCTTGGCTCAGATACTGCTAGATGGCCTTGATGAAGACTCAATTGGCGACATCGTGGTGAGTGTAGCATTGCTGTCAATTACCGTTCCACATACCTCGATATCCAAGTCCAGGCTGGTTTTGATCGCCCCACTACTCATATGTTCATGCCTCATATATGCAGGAATGTCGATACTCTTATCATCGTTGAACTTTGCATTTCAATCAAACGCCAACTATGCAAACATTACTATGCGCTTGTCTAGCTACGGGAACTATCCGCTTCGGATATTTCCCGTAGGACTAAGGGTTGTGTTTACGGCCGTTTTCCCAATTGGGCTGGCCTCGAGTGTTCCATTTCATATACTGAACCTGGTGAGTATGAAGACGGCCATTCTTTGGACGGCTGGACTACTAGCTATTGCAGTAGCCTACTTCTTTATGACGATGGCGATCTGGAATCGGCTCTTGAGGAGATATGCTAGTGTAGGATCATGAATGAACGCAAGGGGAAACCGCGGCGACAACTTTTGGAGGTTCTCTGGCCACCTGATGCGTATTCCGATGAAATCGGTTGTACATGATGTGAGGCTACTGATTGTCCGTGTGCTCTCTTTTCTTGGTGTCCTCGCAAGTCTAGTCTGGGTCCTCCTTCCGAATGGGGAATACGACTTCCAGTGGCGTTGGGATCGCGTCATTCTCTTCCTAACAGCACTAACGGCATTCGTCGGTAGTGAAGGCGCAGATATTCGCCGGAGCGCCAGACGAAGCCACCCACGTGACGTAACCCTCGCTGACGAGTTCTTCAAAGCACTGCCTCCAGGCGGGACAGTGAGGTTCCTGAGAGTACATGATTTCGGAGGCACGTTTCGCCGCCACGACACAGAGCAGCTGTTCCGTTTTATTCATGACTGGGACGAACCTGACAAGGAGTTCATTGACACCGTGATAGAGAGACGGCGGAAGGAGCTTCTACGTACCGGCAAGGAACTGCACGGGTCAATCGGTGAGTATACATTCACCTTTCTTGACGACAGGCAGTCGGTTGCACCCAAAGTCCCGCAAGACAGACCGCGTTCTGAGTCTGACATAAGGCGCGCAGAGGCCCTAAATGAAGCCGCAACACGATTTGTCGAGAAGTATGATGAATTCTGCCGGCTAGTGCGCAGGAGGATACACGAGTGATTCGTGTGCCGGACCAGTTTATCAGGCGCATCCAGCAGACAGACCTGATCATAGCTCTCACCTGAAACTGCGGCGTCAATGATCAGTAGTTTCGTAGATGTGGCGCACATATCGGAAGAGCTCGGACAAGCGAGGAGACTAGAGGAGATTCGGGAGTCTGGATCCGAGGAGAATCGCAGCGGCAGTTTACACTACTTGACACAACGTGACCAGGGCAAGTGCCTGCAATGCAGAGCGAGATACTGCCGAAGTTGGCAAGAGCTACTTACTGTCGTGCTAATTTTGATTATGATATTAGCACGAAGGGATTGAGCGCCATGGTGCAGTATGAACGACTTGAACAGCTGATTTCCGCGAATCGCGGAATCGTTCAGACGGCAGAAGCTGTTGCCGCCGGCATTTCGAAACCGGTGTTCTACAAATTTGTTAAAGACCGAGATTTCGAGCGAGTTTCCCACGGTGTCTATGCCGCGCCGGACGCATGGATCGATACAATGTATCTGATTGGCCTGCGCTCTAGGCAAGCTGTGTTTTCCCATGAGACAGCTCTGTTTCTCCACGACCTGGCCGACCGGGAGCCAACACAATACTCCGTTACCGTAAAGACAGGGTACAATCCATCAAAGCTGAAGGCAGACGGAATCAAGGTCTACACAGTCAAACGAGAGCTTTACGAGATCGGTATGTCGGAAGCGCAAACGCCATTCGGGCACTCGGTTCGCGTGTATAATCCGGAGCGTACCGCTTGTGATATCATCCGCTGCCGGAGTGGAATTGAGATTCAGACCTTCCAGGATGCCTTGAAGCAGTATGCTAAACGAACGGACAAGAATCTGCGCCTGCTGATGCAGTATGCACAGGCATTCCAGGTGGAGAAAATCCTGGACCGCTATCTGGAGGTACTGCTGTAATGATCAAATCATCGCGCCAGTTAAAGGATCTGGTCCGCAATCTCTCAAAAGAAAAGAAAGCGGATGCGCAAATCCTGATGCGCAATTACATGATGGAGCGCTTCCTGGAACGGGTTTCACTGTCGGCATATAGGAATGCATTTATTCTTAAAGGTGGTATGCTAGTGGCGGCTATGGTCGGGCTGGATGCCCGTTCCACAATGGATATGGATGCTACTATCAGGGGTATACGGGTTGACGTTGATGCTGTTGCCGGCATGATGGCAGAGATGCTGTCCGTACCGGTTGATGACGGGGTAGAGTTTCACATCAGGCAAGTTTGTGTATGATTCTCGAGTACGCGCGGCAGGCTTTGTAACCCGAGTTTGACAACTGAGGATCAGATGGCCAGTTAAAGCGCGTTTAGTGTAGTCGGAGTAGTCGAGAGCACACGTCTGTTGCGCTCGCAGAATCGAGCTCAGCGAAGGTTCCCAAATGAACGGCGCAGCATGACTCTATATCAGTGTCTGTACTCTGCTTCCCGCTGTGATATCACTGAAGGTAGTCGAGACGAACGGAGATGCCGGGTGTTTCTCAAGACGACCGTCAGTCGAGCCGGCGATGGGAGCAAGCTCAGGTATTACACTATCGTCAAGTCTATCAGACGGGACGGAATTCCTAGGCATGAAGCGTTGCACTACCTCGGAGCCTTAACCGACGAAGAGGCTCAGGGCATTCGAAACGCTCTTCAGGCAGCTAAGCCCATTTTCCGCAGTAGGGGCCCATCGAGTTAATCGCTACAGGACGGAGGGGATGGAACACAGTCATCCTTGAGGGCGACGGTACTCTCCGATCAGGAGTCCGAGTTTGTCGAGGATATGGTAGTGAAAAGGCAGGGCGTTTTCGACGTGGCTTACCTCGGCGCCGTTGGGTAACTTGACCTTGGTCAGGGCAATCTGGTCGAAATCGAGGAACAGCTCACGGACGGATTCATCCATGCCGGTTTTTTTCAGCATGTGCTCGAGAAGGCAATAGACGACAAGAGCGAGGTTCGTGACAAACGCAAAAGGAGTTCCAGGCAGCGCCCGAGTTTGTCGTCGTTGAGCAGAGAGGGAGATATGCCGAAGAGGTCAACGGTGGATACATGATCCGCCTAATCCTCGACCTTGAACAGCGGCCTGGGAGAGTTGAGCCTGTTGGATACGGGTTGAAGGTTCCTCGGTGCTGCTTTTTGGGATTTTTGAGTGCCATGCCTACAGAATCAGGCGCTTTCGTGACTTGTCAACCAGATGGCCCAAGCTATCAAGAAGGAAATCACGCTTACCAACCATGCATGAGTTCCTGCCATTCGTCGGATTTGTCCAATACCACGGCGCATTTTTCCCAATCACCGCAGTCGGGGATTGCTTCCTCGTATTTGAGGATAAACGGGTTCTTCTGCGGCAGTTTGCTAATCGCCAATTCTGCGCGGGCCTCGTCTTTCTGGGCGATAGCGATCCACACATCTTCCAGTACATCGGGGATTTGCCCGAACAGGGCATAAATGCCCTGCAACCTGCCGGAGAGCTTGCTGTGAACCTTGTCCTCAACCGAGTCCTTGTAACGCATGTTGTATATGTAAATCTTGTCGGCCAATTGCCCTATACGCTGAATACGTCCTTTGCGTTGTTCGAGCCTTGTCGGGTTCCATGGAAGGTCGATATTGATGAGCGATCCCAGCGCCTGAAGGTTTAGCCCTTCGGACGCAGCATCCGTGCCGACTAGAATTAGAAGCTCCCGAGCCTTTACGAGCCGCTTGATTTCGTCCTTGCTCTCCTTCCTGAACAAGCCATTCAGGTATGTGCCGGACTTATCGCCGCCAGCGTACAAGCCGATGCGGGCATCCGGGAAGTCTCTTGATAACCGTTCCGCCACATACCACGCGCTATCAAAGTATTGAGAGAACAGAATGCAGCCCTTGTCCCTCCACGCGCCTTCGCCTTCTACGCCTTGCCCAAGGATCGTTTTGACGCGGTTATACTTCGGGTCGGTATCGGTGTTCGAGTTCAAAACCGCTACCAGTTTGCCCAGGCACTCGGTTTCTCCCGGCGTGAGGTCTTTGATGTCACTTTGACCGGTTTCCTCTGGTTCATCATCATCTTCGCCCGCAAACTCATCGCAGAGCGAGCGGAGTAGGTCTTTCCCTTCTGCTGTCCAGGCAAGCATCTTCTTTGCGGTGTTTTCGCCTGCGATCATTGTGCTCCCGATACGCTTCAGGAGCAGTGTGGACATAAAGCCGCCACCATTAACCCTTGATGACAGCATATCGCAGAAGTCCTCGGCTATGCCGTATGCCTGCGCCAGATAGCCGGAGAGCTCGAGAGCTTCATCATCCTTTTCGCCGAGCAGAACCGGCTCTATCTTTTTGAGATAAGGTTCGCCCGTGTCGGGGTTTTTGTGGGTCTCCAAGTAATCACGGGTACGACGGACAATCGTGCGAATATATGGATTGCGGTTCTGTATGAAGTTATCATCGTTGTAGATCAGCTTAACTCGGTTCTTCTGCGGCCAGTTTAGCTTATCATACACATTTTGCGCGAGTACGTTTTTGTCGTCGGGTATGCCGAGCTGTTGACGTAGAATCTCAAAGCTCTTGTCCTCGCTTCGCGGCGGGAAGGGGTTACGAACAATCTCCCACATCTCGGCTTCCGCGGATGGATACGGTTCTTCACCCTGAATGTACTTAATGCCTGTTCCCGGCGTTCTTCTCCAGACACTGTAATTGTCGCCCAATACCCGATCCGCGTCCGGGGGATAACCTAACGCCGATAGCAAATCGAACGCCTCTATCGGGTCAATCTGAACGGGCGTGGCCGTTGCGAGAAGCAGGCTCTTTGTACGGAGCGTGATCTCGTTCAGGAACGCCAGAAGATTGTTCATCTGCGGCTTATGCTTGTCGGGATCCTTGCCGAGATTCTTGCGTCTCGCACGATGCGCTTCGTCCAGTATCACACAAGAGAAGCGTAAAGACTTCAATAGCTCTGCTGACTCAGACTTGCGAATAATCAAACCCTGTGAGATTATCCCAACCCTGCGGGGGCATCTCAATATCGCCTTCGCGCTGTCGGCAGGATATTCGTAGCCGTTTTCATCAACCCAATAGCGCCCCGTCCATACGGCAGACGGGAGGTTGAGCAGGGTCTTTAACTCATCTTGCCACTGAAAGAGCAGCGTTTTTGGCACGATAATCAACACGGGCTTATCGTCATACAGTGCAATGAGTTTTGCTGACATCGCGAGCTGAACGGTTTTTCCCAGGCCTACCTGGTCGGCAAGCAGTAATCTCGCGCCCCCGCGCTGTTTATGTTCGTTGAATGCACGGGCGACGAAATACTTTTGGTGCGCCCATAGCCCAAACTCGTTGCGATAAATCGGTTCCTCGACAGCGACAGCGGGAATCGTTTGGTCATCCGATTCACGCCAGTCTTTCAGAGGGATAGAGCGGCGTTCGGATATGCGTTTCACGTCGTCAATCACATAATCGGAAAGCGAGATGGCGTGAGGGTTACTCCAGAAGAAATCGAACTCCGCTTGCACCCATGCGACGGACTCGGGATCATCATCCTCCCACACCATCTCATAGTTGGTGGTAAACGCGCTTTTCGTTTCGTTGATACTGCCGAGGAAAGAGGTCTTGCTGCCATCAGCGTAAGTGATCACGCCCGCCTTGCCATGCATAAGTCCGTATATCTCATCGGGAAGCACCCTAACTTCCAGTTTACCGGAATTCAAGAGCTCATACAGCCTTTTCAAGCGTGCCATTGCACCGGGGGTCGCATATACCTCCTCTGGTTTGAAATCATTCCATTCCTGTCGCATGCCGAGCTTGGCGACGGCAACATCGGAAGGGGCAAGCCCTGAGTTGCAAATCACTCTGACCTTGCCCTGGACCGCTTCTATCGCTTCGCCTGCCACCTCCAAAATGGATGAGCAGAAATAGCCGGCTATGCGATTATAGCCAACCGCGCCCTGCAGTTTGGCGTTTAGGAATTGCTCGCCCAATTTGCTTCTGCGGGATGAATACCGGTTCATCTATTCACCTCAAACGTGGTCGTTGTCCACCAAGACGAAGATATGCTCAGCCATCTGCGCCGCCTCTCTCCAATGCGGCATATTGGCGATGTCCTTCGTGTCCTTTAGGAAGATGAGCAGCTGTTTCAGCATGTCTCGGCTGCCCCAATAGTCCGGGAGGTTGTTTTTCAGATGCCACAAGCCCTTATCCGGCTGTTCATCCTCTTTCAGTGCGATATGGATCGCCGCGAGGACGAGTCGCAAGGTCGATTCCTCAAAACCCGGCACGTCGCCCACCGTCCGCATTGCAAACTCGGACGGCGTTCTCAGGCGGCAGGTGTTCGCCCGCTCGTTGGCCATCAGTTGACTGTAGCTACTGATAGCAAAGCCCCGGGCGTACTCCTGATACGTCGAAATCTGATAGCCGCCGTTCTTTTCGTTCTCCAAGCCCTTGATGTAAAACCGCTCGGCGGGTGAAAGCTCTTTCCACAGGAAGTTATCGAAGCCGGTCGGGATGATGCAGTCATAGGCTTGTTTCTTCGCCCGCTCGATCAGCGCGACAATCTTGGAGTTTTTCGGGTCGTTGATTGCCTTGTCAAGCTCGTAATCAAGATCAAGCTCGCCAATAGACGAGTATGAGGTCAGCACCTTCAGACTCGCGGCATAGGCGGCAAGCACATAATCGGGGTCGGAGAAATTCGGGTCTTCCTTGTCATCGAGCCGCTGCATACTCTCAATCTGGGCGATAACCTCGCATTTGATGTCGGCATTGATCTCGTCAAGAAAAGCCTCGCTCGTACCTGTGTGTTTGCGCAGGACGAGCAGCACCGTACCCTTGACGTAGTTGCCGTCTTTGAGCCCCGATGCGTCGGTCTCGGTGGCGATGTTCCAGGCCGCCGTAACTTTCAAGCCCGCCTTCCACATGATCAGAGCAAGCTGCGCCCATACAGCCGGGTCGGAGTGGGTGAACATCACAACCTGCATTCCGTTGTCCGGCATATGCGCTGTAAGATTCGAGAAAATATCAATCATGCTCTGCGCGAAGCCATCGCCGCCGCGCACAGCCAAAACCCGCTTGCTATCGGCGTACCAGTCGGGGAATGCCTCTATCAGCAACCGCTTATCCCAGGCGAGAAAGAACTCCGAGAGTTCATGATAGTTCACCGCATCGGCATATGGTGGGTCGGTTAGCCAAATGTGGGCTGTGCGGCTTATTGAGCGGGCATCCATTGTTTTGACTTCAAATTCTGTGGCGGACCTAAAATGCTCCACATCGATATGCCATTGTGTATCCAACGCAAGAAGAGCCCTCACACCAGAAACAAATACCGTATTTAGTGCTTGGTTATAGAATGTATGGGATGTTATATCTCTACCAGGATGCCATCCACATAATAGAGAACAACACTCTGTCAGGCGATTCAGTGCCAATAACCCTGTTGCTTCTAACAAGCCACTATTAGCTGATGAAGCGATTCTTGACGCAAACCTGCTCAATACCAGCAGTTGCCGCGCATTGAACAGGTGGTTCCAATGCGTCCATCCGCGCTCTTTCAGAAGACGTTCTGTCTCATCGCCGCGCTCGATAGCCGCACTCGGCACAAGCCCCTGTTCCTGCCATTTGACGATGTTCTCGGCGACAGTGCGGCGTACTTTTTCCTCGTTTGCTAAATCATGCTCATTCGGGGTACGGTAATAACGTTTGGTTTTCTTCCTGCCTTTCTCAACGTACTCATGTTCATATCGGACGGCATAGAGCCGCTCTTGAAACACATCATCAGGACGCGGCTCAAACTCGCTTTTTTCCCATTGTCGCAATCCATAGATTGTATTCCCATTCTCATCCCTGCGGTCGCGGCGCAAAACGCCAATCGGTGTCGATTTGCCACAGTTGGGGCAAGATAAAGTGTTTGCGGTTGCTGTCCCACTTTCTCCTGCGTCCTTTATCTCTTTGGGAGACACGCCTGAAACGATGTCAATGTTGTAGCGGTCGCCATCCTTCTCCAGCTTTGCCACAACGCTTCCGGCGCGTTTGCCTACGACGAGCGAGGGCATCATAGGGACAACTGCGCCACACTCCGGGCAAGTGGCTTCTACGCAGTAAATATATGACAGGGCTCGGTCGCCTTTTTCATTAAGCTCGATACCGAGTTCGGTGATCTCCTTGTCGACGGCGTTATAGACTTCCTGCTGAAAGCGTTTTATTTCCTCAGTTTCTGCTTCTGACGCGCCACAGATATTGATGGCTGCCCATGTCAGTAATCCCGCCACGGGGTTCAAGTCGGAGGCGTACACATCAAGCCCCATTCGAGCCGCCTCGAACGGCACCGAGCCACCGCCGCAGAAACAGTCGCCAATGACAGCGTTTCGGCCGAATCGCTTTTCAGACAACTGCCGTGTCAAGTCTTGCAGGTTGTACGCGTGAGTCCCTAAATGATGGTTTATCTCGTTCCAGGCGTGGTCGCCAGTGGGACGCTCGAACTGCTCCGGCCGGACGCAGGCTTTCAGCTTTTCGTCATATCCGAGCTTCTCAAACTCACGACGGAGTTCTTTCTCCCGCTCCTGCCAGTATTCGTCACTCTTCTTTTCCCACGCTTTATGGCGGAGCCACAACCCGCCATCATCCATACTCATGATTTTCAGGAAGATTTCCGTGTCGCGGCGCGGGTTGTCGTTGGCGGGCATCAGGCAGCCTAGTATTGCGGCGCGGACAAGCACGAGCGGCTTACGCCCCCACCATTTACCAAGTCCTGTTAGCGTCTGGCTCTGTGCCGCTTTCCGCTCCTTGTAGCTCTCTTTTGAAAGCTTTGATACGGGGAACTGCCTTTCAATGAATGACACGGTCATAGCTTCAGGTCCTCCAATATTTGGCGCTCAACCACAGGATTCTCACACAGCGCATAGCGCAACGCCGTACGCCAGCCCTTCTTGTCTTTCAGCCCCCCTGTAGCAGCGTTCGTCATCGTGTACAGCCACCAACGCTCCTCCGGCAGCAGCCCTTTCCAGTTGCGGATAGCGGCGGGGATGACGGAGGGGTCGCTGTCCTCGATGCTCCACAGTAGCACCATCATTTCTTTGCCGAATAGCCGTTCCACGGGTGTGCCGCCGCCGACGGCGTGGAATCTGCCGTTCTTCAGGCCATCCTTCTTCAGCCGAGAGTTGAACTCAGCCGTCAATGCAGCTTTTACTGCGTTCCATTTATGTTTTGAGATTTCAATCCGCATTACATCCGCAGGATCAAGCTGCTGTTCGTCGCCCTCAGTCCAAGTGTATCGTTCATAAACTTGAATGGCTGGCGGCGAAGCTGAATTCGGGTCTTTCGGCGGGATCAGCACAAAGAAGTGGTTCTTGCTTTGTGCCGGATCTACGCCGAAGCCGTAGGTCTGTTTCTTCACTGTCTGATTTCTCCCTTTCTGCTGAGCTCACTCGAATCCAGCCTGTTCACTTCCACCCACTGCTTGAAAGCAGCCCCCGTGGCAAATAAGATGATCTTGTATTCAAATTCGACCTCGACATCCTTGCCCCCAAAGGCCGTCTCACGGATCAGGTCAACCATCGACTGCAGGTTATCGGTATCCCAGGGCACCTTGGCGGTGGTGATCTCCATGTAGTTGTCGAGGTTGTCCTTTTGGCTGATCGTCACGGTGAATTGACGGATAAACGTCCCGGGCAGCTGTTTCAGCTTGGCAAACTCGGCATAAGCCTGTTCCGTGTCGCCGCACTTCTTCTGCGAGTTCATCGTGTATTCAAGAGGAGCTGCATCCTTTATCTCCACCTTTTTCTTCGGTTGCGCGGCTGTTACGTTGATAGTCTCTTCTTGCACAAGCGTGTCCTTGTAATACACTGCGACGGGGACAAAGCGGCAATCTGCGGGAAGGATAATCTCACCAGTATATGAACCCCCGCTCTCCTTGGGATTCGATCCGTCAGTGGTGTAGCGAATCTCAAAGTCTTTGTGTGTTTTCAGCGCAAGGACGTTATTCCCGTCCGCGCTCAGCCGCTGTTCCCGTTTCAGCGGAACGGTGCCGAGCCACTTCTTGGCCGTGCCTGTCGGATGCGGGTTCTTACCTCCAGCCGTGTCAAAGCATACGAAGTACGCCGAGGGTTCTTTGAGCGTCAAAGACTGCTGCTGAATCTCGCTAGACGCTTTTGTCGGTTCGGCGCCAAAGTCATAATACACGCGGTCACCACGAACGGGCTTCACTTTTAGGGTAAACGCGCCCATCTGCTCGCTATAGTCGGTCTGCTCAACAATAACATCGGTAGGCTCTTTTTCAAAAGGCCCCTTGGCGATGTAACCGCCAATCTCACGCCATGCGTCACTGTTGAGGCACTTCTTTTTGAGCTCGTCCATCTGCTTTGGGTGATACCACTGCCACGATGGTTCCGTTGCCGCCCTTTCCAATATTTGGCTCCACGGCATCTCTTTTTGTGTGAAGATACGGGCTTCGGCTTTCTTACGCAGGGCGTCAACAAAAGGCTCCTCCGCCTGAAAATCCTCAAACTTCATCGCTTCTTTGAGGGCCTTGATAATCTGGTCTTCTCCGTCAAACTTGTTCGCCGCGAACTCTAACTTGAAGTCTTCGCGGGACAGCCCATTCTTCGACGGATAGTATATGGTAATGAATGTTTCGCGGATCGTCTGGAGCAGCGCGGTGGTTGCCTTGTCCTGTTGGCTTTCGGCCTCCTTGTACTGCTGATCACTTTCGGGTACGTGTTCTACTTTCATATTGGCGAGTATCTGCCGGATAGCCGTGAGCCGCTTGGCGTTGGCGTACAGCTTCTCCATCACATTCCGTTGGCCCGAGAGGAAGAAGACGCGGTTCTTGTAGGCGCAGTTGTCATAGAGACTCTGCAAGTCGGGGTGAAGACCCGTTCCGGCATACGGCTCGAAAATGACCAGCGACACCCTGTTTTGATCGATATGAATCTCGTCGATCGCAGGTAGAATGAAAAGCTGCTCATAACACTTCTTCAGTTTCGGGTAGAAATTGGCTTCCAAGAATCTGCGGAGTTCCTTCTTTGCACTTTCGTTGGAATATGAATCCACGAGGGTGTTCATCTCGGCGACCATATTCTTCGTGTTTTGGAAATAGAACCGCCCGCGATTGTCCGTCTTCAAATACCAGCATTGCGAAACAATCTCGTCCAAGGCCTTCTTAAAGCTATTGAGATCAGTGCCCGGTTCGCAGAGGAAGCCGAGAACATCTGATTCCGTTAAGCCCAGCACGCCATTGGGCGTTTCATTGAGCGACGACATCAGCAGGAGTCTGGCAACATCCTGGGAGTACCGTTCTCTCTTTTCACCGTTTTGTTCGTCAATGATCTCGGCGACAGATTTTCCTCCCTGAGCGATGTCGTGACTGATAGCCGCTTCAAGCGAGGGCTTTACTTGCTTAATAAGCGAGAGCATATTGCGCTCGTTTAGGTCAACATCAAATACATTAATGAGGTTCTTCCTCTCGGCGCTGCCGCTATCGTAGAAACCGCGCACCACCTGACGCATCAGCCTTATCAGCCCGCGTGTTTGCTGGAAGCCAGGGTTCTCCTTGAAACGGGCATAGAGCTCCTTTATTGATGGATGGAATGGGTACGAATCCTTGATGCCAAGGTACACCGAGTCCCCGGTATGCCCTGTCAAACCAGACTTCCCGGCGCTCACAAGGGCCTCTTTGTACGCTACCGCTATTTCATTCACCGCTGACGAATTGGGCGCGGAGCACTGTTCAAACAGACGCTTACGGAGAATATCGTAGACCTCGTCTGTGTTCAGTGCGACAGGCTCCAGATTCAACGCAACGCGATTGGCTTCATTCTCCAGTTCCTTGAAGCTAGTTGCGAGCAGTTGGCTCCCCGACTCGTACGTGGCACGGAGATCGGAGAGTACAAGGCAGACACGAGCAAGCTGCCCTTTGCCTATGGCGGTAAAGAGGTTGGACAATGCGGTTATCGTGACTGTGCAGAGGTCTGATTGTCCGATTTCAATGGACTTCGCGTTCACAAGATAGGGCGGCAGCTCATCGAGAAGGATAAGTACCTTCTGGCCTTTGAGTAGGTTGACCCACGCGCCTTCACCCGGAGCTTTCAACGGAGAGTAGTGATCGGCAAAGAACTCTTTTCTGCCAAGCTGTTCCGCAATGCTGCCCCAAATGCCAAACGCCGCATCGCTTTCGCGCCCGGAGAATGCAACAACCTTGATTTCACCAATGCCGTCATAGCCGCCGCCTACGAGTTTTCTGCGCCAGTCCGGGTTCTGGGCGAGTAGAGCGAGGGCAAGCATATTATGGGTCTTACCGCCCCCCATTGCCTGTGTCAGCTTGATAACGCCCGTGTCAGACTTGCCGGAGAATCGCTTGAACGCTGTTTCAAACAGGATTTCCATACCCTTCGTTTTGAAGTTCTCATCGAAGAACTTCGCGGCATCAATCTTGCCTTCAATCAGGTCACTAAGGTTTAGGACGTCATCACGCGTGGTGTCAGAGAACACACTAGCACGTGGTTTGCATAATGCCGAAACGGTCTGCATATCTCTACCTCCCCGAGACTGTCATGACTCGAAAGCGCTAATCTTGCGTATGCCTGGGGCGCATTCTCATCCGGAATAAGCTCCATAAGAGCTCGCTCACCGAGGATATGCTTCAGGACATCGATGACGCCGTTCGGCATCGGCGTCCTGCAGACCACAGATACAACGAGAACCGTTGGGATACCCGGGTTCTTCAGCGGTATGTCCTCGATACCTATGGGAGGGAGTACTCCAATGAATGGATCCGGCAAGTGCGTCACAAGCTCGGTCATTCATGGGCCCCTATGCGCAGTATTCCAGGCTGGCCCATCGTGCGGTGCGATAATGAATGCACGGCGTGTGCCGATTCCTGCGTCGCGGCCCTGCGGACGGAGTGGTTGGGATAGTGATAGATGGGTCCGCCCGGGAGCTAGATCATCTGGGTAGGCCTCGCCTGTGTGCAACAACGCCACGGCGATGCCGGCGCCATCAGTAGCGTGGAATTGGTTGCATCCTTGTCTGCCCGGATTCCCTGGGCGCCGCTATACAGCCGCATGTCGCTGAGCACGGTGGGCTGCACGCCAAGCGGTCCAGCGGCCTTCTTCAGTTGTTTCTACATCTCGAGGCGACGGCGGCACTCGCTGCGCGCAGGGACTCACCATGTATCCAGAACACTCTTCGCCAACCGCCGCACCATCTCAAGTGCACAGTCGATCACAGATATTCGTCAAATTTGCTCGTCAATCCTCCTAAGCTCATTTTCCGCAGTAGGGGCCTATCAAGTTAAGCGTTACAGGACGGAGGGGACAAGATGCGGTCATGCCTGAGGGCGGCGGTATTCTCCGATCAGCAGTCCGAATTTGTCGAGGATACGGTAGTGAAAAGGCAGGGCGTTTTCCACGTGACTCACCTCGGCGCCGTTGGGCAGCTTGGCCTTGGTCAGGGCGATCTGGTCGAAATCGAGGAACAGCTCACGGGCGGATTCATCCATGCTCGCCTCTTTTAGCATGCGTTCGAGAAGGCAATAGACGGCAAGATCGAGATTGGTGACAAATGCAAGCTCCTTTATCCGCATATCCGATTCGAGAAGCACGGGTCTCACTTTGAGCTGGCTCTTGAGGCGCCGCATGCGTGTTTCGATGCGGCTTGGTTTCCTGGAAGTGCGGAATATGTCGGCGGCGCTGACGGCAGGATCCATTTGGTTTGAAACCACCATGTACTTGCCGTTGAGCGCCATGAGTCTTCGCAGGGCCTGTTCGTCGACGGACCAAGTGAAGTCGAGACGGGCGTCGTCGCTTGCCGCTTTGGGGTTGTAGATCTTCCGGTGCTTGCGCAGAGGACCGCCAAAGAAAGCGTCTATCCGCTTTTCGACGTAGTCGAGTTTCTTGTAGCGATACTTGTTTATCTTGCTGTCGCGAACATCACGCAGCCAGGCGTCGATTGTCTCCGTCTCTTTGGATCGTTTCATCTCGTCGACCTTGAGTTTGCTTGGGCTCTTGACGACGATTGCCCGAAACCACCTGGATTCGTACTTTCGTTCTTCGGGTTCAAGTTCTCGATGGAGGCCGATGCCTCATTCAGCGATGAAGAAGGGCTCGCCGACCTTGGATTTGTAGTCCGCTTCCTGGAACTCGTCGTCGCCCGTGTCTAGAATTAGTTGAACATAGCGGGCGTCATCGTCGGCTGAAGCCACGAACTTCGTGTTCCTTGAGTCCAGCAGGAACACGTTATCTACGCCTGCAAGCGCTCTATCCGCTACTACAACATAGTCGGCGCGGCCTGCTTAGCTGAGTGTGGCCTTCAGAGTCTCGATGTTGTCGACGACAAGGTCCGCATCGTCTCTTCTGCCCGGCTCTCGGCCGCTGGTGAGAGGTATGCCAGTGTCGGCATCCATGCACATGCCGACGCGAACGCGCTTGGCGTCAGTTCTTCCTTCCAGGGCATATCCGAACGTCACGAACTCGGAGTTCTCGTATGCCCCTTCGAAGTAGAACGAGGTGCTATCCCATATCACAAGCTCGGGGGAGACCCCGAAGTCGCGCATGGGTTTGAGACAGAACAACGCCTCTATGTCGCCGGAGTACGTAGCTAGGAGTTCCAGGCAGCGCCCGAGTTTGTCGTCGTCTAGCACGGCGGAAGGTATGCCGAAGAGGTCAACGGTGGATACATGATCTGCCCAGTCCGCGACCTTGTCCAGCGGCCTGGGAGAGTTGAGCCTGTTCAGGACGAGGATCTTGCACACCTCGCCTACCGATACCCTGGCCCTGTTCGACGCAAGGAGACAGACGCTGTCCACGATGTCCTCGAGGCCAAGCAGAGCCATGACCGGTTTCAGGAGAAAGAGGTTCCCGATGACCCTTGACTCGTACCCCGAAAAGACACCCGATGGATACGGGTTGAAGGTTCCATGGTGTTGCTTCTTGGGGTCCTTGAGCGCCATGCAGACCAGCCCCTCGTATCTGTATCGGGGCTATGTTCGACATGAGTGTTGCCAGTACCTTCTCAGAAGATTCTGGTTAGAGTTCGAAAATTCAGCCTTTTCTACTGCGGAAAATGAGCTAAGCCGTGTGACATGGTCATCTTCCGACGGTCAACCCCCGCAGTTCCAGCACCAGTGGTTCTGCAAACACGTCGCGGTATGACATCCTGTGAGTCGCGTGGGCTCGGACGATGAATGACATCCGTTTCCATACTGGAATTCGCCGGCAAGGCCCTTCTCCCCGAGCTTGGAGCTGGGGGATTTGCGGCCTCGTCATTCTATTGCCGATATCCCCTACCGCCGGCTCGCTCCTTCGAGACGCTCTCAGGGCTGAGGGTACGATTGGTGTCGGGCAGCTACTGGACCGGCCCAGGCAGCATCGGCGACGCCCGGCGGATAGTCAACTTCAACCACGGCGACGATACGAATGCGATTGAGCAGACAGCGTTGCATGTCACCGTCACCAACGGCTACAACCTTGTGCCCCCCGAGTGGCTCAGGTTCTGGGAATCCAGCACTGGAAAGCCCCTTACTGTGGGCATGTTCGACATGTGGCTGTTTAGCAGCGGATATGCCTTCCCTGACATCGGCGGCGGAAAGATCGGGTCGCCCATGCACACCCACCAGATCAACATCTCTCTGGGACTACTCGACTATAACCTGAAGAGCAGCGCGGCGGCGCACGTAAGGCGGCAGGACTGGGCACGTGAAGAGTCTGACCGCATTGAACAGGACTTCAAGAAGTGGCTGGATGAGCATCCTCATACCTATGAAGACTTCCATCCAAAGCCGGGGCAGTCCGCCAAATTCCTCGAAGCCTATGGGGCTCGAAAGGCCCAGCGGGAGGAAGAGAAGAAGGCTCTGGAAGAGCGCATCAAGCAGGCTGTCGAAGACCACATCGCCGCCCACCCCGACGAGTGGCAGCGGCGACGGTCAATCGAGATCGCTTACGTCGTGGCACACGAGCTAGGTCACGGCGTGGGAATCTCGCACCATGCAAACGATTCCGGCAATGCCATGTGCATTATGACAGTGTTCCAGTGCGACTACGACACTGACCCATACGACGTGCTGGATGCCCGTCAGCTTCACAAGATCCCGAACAAGATCTGCCCAAGCTGCATGAAGCAGATCGTCGTGTCGGATGCGAAGGGATAGCACGGGCGGGATATGATCAGCCCTTGACAGAGCCAATGGTGATCCCCTGGGTGAAGTACTTCTGAAACGCAAAGAACACTATCAGTATCGGCAGGGCTGCAAGGGTTGCGCCTGCCATGGGCACCACAATGCGCGTCAGGGTTTTCAGCTCACTGCAACCATCGATCTTGGCCGCTTCCAGGATCTCGCTGGGAATGGTCTCGCTGAACTGCTCTATCAGGAAGACGCCAAACGGCCAGCCTACTGCGGGCAAGATCGCCGCTGCAAGCGTATTGTGGATACAAGGCGCACTAAGGGGACAAGTATCACCTGCACGCGCGCAATCTCTGTGACGCAGTGGCACCTGTTCGAGAAGAGCACGATATGCGCCCTCTGCGATACCCGCCCTGCGGCAGTGCATCTCGTAGTCTCCAAGACTCGGACCTCGTCATCGTCGAGTTGTCGTACGAATCGCATCTGACCTACCCCTTCCTCGACGCCGAATAGGCGTCTAGGAATCTGTTCGGAAACTCTCGCGAACCCGCTGCATTTCGGTGACGGCAAGCGATGTGGGGTCGCTTGGGAGCGAAAAAGGCCTCTCGATTTCGTAACATAGTACTCCATTTTGCGCTCCAGAGGAGTCCTGGTTTGACGAGCGATGCAAGTATGCGCTGGGGGTCAGCAGAGACTTTCCGGGAATGGACGCGGTTACTCTCTGCGACCATCGAACAAGGTTCATGCAGTCCGGCATCATATTCGCGCTTTTTGCCGACCTCTTGGCCCAAGCCAAGGATAAGGGCCTTATCTCCGAGGATAGACTCCAGATAGTAGACTCCTTCATGGTCGGAGGGGCGGGTGCCGTTCAAGACACCTACACCCTTCTGCGCAAGGGGATCGTTCGTCTGCTCAGAGTCGCCGAATTCCACGAGCTGCGCTCCAGGCTTGAGCCGGTCCTTGCACGTCAAGACTACGGAGTCGATTCGAAACCCAAGATCAACTGGGACGATCCCGAGGAGAAGCGCAAGCTTCTGGAATCCTACGTGATCGATGCGCGCAATCTTGTGGCCACCGTCCGCGCTCTGCGCCCATTGCCCAAGAATCTCAGCGATGCATCCGATCTGCTGGAGCGCATCGCCAGCCAAGATATCGACAACGGCGACGGCCAGGTAAAGATGAAGAAGGGCGTTGCCAAGGATAGGGTGATATCAGTGACTGACCCAGACATGCGTCATGGGCGCAAGACGTCCTCTGCAAAAGCGAACGGTTTCAAGGCGCACATCGCTACCGATGGAGACTTCGTGACTTCCGTCGTGATAACTGCGGCTAACAAGCCGGATACCGAGCCCTTGCCTGAAGTCCTGAAGCAGTGCGAAGCTAACGGAGTTAAGCCCAAACAAGTTATGGGCGACAGCGCCTACTGCATCTGGCTGATCAAGGAGAACATGGCCCTGGACGGAATCGAGCTCATCGCAAAGGCACCATCCGAGGCGAGAGTGTACGGAAGGTATCCCAAGAGCATGTTCGACATCGACACACTGGCTGGGGTTGTTCGCTGTCCCGAAGGATCGCAGGCGCGATCTGGCCCGTCGGTGATCAAGTCGCGCACGGGAGCGGTCGTATGTTTATCAGACTGCGCGGCGTGTCCGTCCAGGACGGAGTGCACTCGGGCCAAGGTGGGCCGTACCATATCGGTTCATCCTTACGAACCGGAGATGGCGGCAGAACGGGAGAAACAGGATACCGCGGAGTTCAAGGAGTTCTGTGTTCAGCGATCTGACGGCGAAAGGGTCATAGGCCATCTGACGAGGCATGGAGCCAGAGATGCAGGGTACATCGGAATCCTCAAAGTGTGGTGCCAGGAGATTCTCGCGGCACTCAATTTCAACATCAAGGCCTTTGCCGGGCTATCGGCAGCAACCACCGGATAGCAATGCCAAGGGGGTAGTGTCGGTTCTGGACGAAAGAAGGCCTGAAAAAGGCAGACAGGCCGAGCCTTCAGAGACGCGAAACCTTGAATCCGCGGTTCGGAGCGTGCGATAATTCAGTTCTTGCCCATATTGTGCCATTGTCCGGTTCTCAAAGAGCCTGGTACGTTTCCGTCAGCGCGCATTTCGAGCAGACTCCTAGAGGTGACTGGGTATGGGAAAGCTCTCATGGAGTTTCTGTTCTCCTACTATCCTGATTGCAGGACTATGCTTGTCGGAACAGGCGATAGCTCTGCCGCTCTGGACTTCTATAGGAAGTGCGGCTTTACAGAGTCGCATCGTGTCAGGAGTTTCTTCACTGACAACTACGATCACCCAATATACGAAAACGGCAAACAGCTTGCTGATATGGTCTACTTGAGAAGGGAACGGTAAGTCCCGGCTTGTTGGCTATTGACCAGGGAGTCTTGGTGCTGAAGCCAGCAGACTCCGTGGCGCTGGAGAGAACACACGCATGGGGAGAGGACCGTAATGCCATTGTCCGGCATGTGGATTGGGCGCGGAGGGATACAGGCAGAAAGCTTCATCCGTCGCGATCACGACTGAATGGTCGGCTTGGTGTTGGCATGACGCGGGGGTCGCTCTATGCTTCGGTGAGCCACGGGGATACCGGTTGACATTCTGCTGGATTGCGGCTAAAATGCAAGAGCAACGGATATTTGCCGCAAACCTGGCGGCGGAATGGGTGAGCATGAAGTACATCAAAAGAAGTATGGAAGAGGTCTTTCTCCGGCTGAGCGCCGAGTATCCGGCGATCCTCGTCACTGGGCCGCGCCAGTGCGGCAAGACCACAATGCTGCAGAGGCTCATGAGTCAAGATGGAGGCGGACGCGAGTATGTCACTCTTGACGACATAAACGAAAGGCGTCTGGCCAAGACTGATCCGGCCATGTTCCTCCAACTGCACAGGCCGCCTTTGATCATCGACGAGGTGCAGTATGCGCCTGAGCTGTTCTCCTACATCAAGATGTATGTGGATAAGAGCCCCAACCAAGGGGCTTTCTGGCTGACCGGATCTGAGCTATTCAAGCTGATGGACGGTGTTCGAGAGTCCCTTGCCGGGCGCGTCGCGCTCTTGTACCTGTGGCCCCTTTCCCAGCAGGAGATGTACCAGTCATGCGAGGCTGCGCCGTTTGCATTGGATCTTGCGGCGCTATCCCTGAAGCAAAAGAGCGTCCAACCGGTCGGTACGCCGGAGATGTTCGAACGCATATTCCGAGGCGGCATGCCCGCTCTTGCAGGCGGCAGGTACAGTGACACGACGCGCTACTACTCGGATTATGTGAGTACCTATCTTGAGCGTGATGTGAAGACTATATCAGGCGCCATCGACTCTCTGCGATTTGCTGACTTCCTGACGGCGGCGGCTGCTCGTGCAGCTCAGACATTGAACTTCAAGAGCATCGCAGATGACTGCGGCATTGCCCAGGTCACTGCGAAGAATTGGATGAACATCCTGGAGAGGCTTGGGATCGCATTCTGCCTGCACGCTTATTCCAACAACGTATTGAAGCGCACAATCAAGGCGCCGAAGTTGTACTTTGCAGACACCGGGCTTGTTTGCCATCTCACGAAGTGGAGCAGTCCTGAGACGGCCATGAACGGGGCCATGAGCGGCGCGCTGTTTGAAAACCACGTTGTCGGCGAGATCGTCAAGAGCTATCGGAATACTGGCAGAGATCCCTACCTGTACTACTATCGCGACAGGGACATGAAGGAGATCGATCTGCTCATCGAAGGCGATGGGAAGCTATGGCCCATTGAGATCAAGAAGACCGCCGCTCCCGACAGAAAGCTCATCCGAGCGTTCAAAGTCATCGACAGGTCGCCCCTGAAGGTTGGCGTCGGAGCCGTCGTCTGCATGGCCGACAAGCTCGGCGCATTTGACGAAGACAATCTGATTGTGCCTGCGTGGCTCATATAGCCCCGATACTCGCGGTTCGGCCGGGAAAGCGCTAACCATTGTATACACTCCTGAGAGTATCAGACTCCCACGGGGTATGTCACGTTGTTCCTCTTGGGCAGAGAAACCGCAGCTTCGCCTGTGTAACTGCATTCAGTAACGAAAGGAGTTGGACGGTGCGTACATCAACGGGCGCTTTGGGTTCAGTATCGTGGTGCTGGAAGAATTCGGCATGGGACCGGAGCCCGCGAACGGAGACGGCAGGCACCTCTATGACAGGGACGGTTGTTATGTCACCGCGTCGGGGCGCCACAACTACCTTGGAGCGACCCTGGAGTCGGAGATGGAGGAAAGAAAAGAGGGCTTCGACTCGGTCGCCTATGAGAAGAAAGGGAAAGGATGGTTCGTCCTGTCATGGTATAAGGAGGATGATATCCTGTACCTGAAGGTATATGTGGGACCAGGGGCCATCAGTACTCTACATGTCCAGTACCCTGCGAGTATGAAGGAGCGGTACGACGAAGTCGTGACAATAATGTCCAGGTCCTTCCGGCCCGGGGATCTCGAATAGTCCGATCTCGCAATATCGCGCCTTTCGTGCGTTTGCGACCGCCTCACGAGCCACAGTTCATGTGCTTCGGCTTTCATTCCTACTCCTGCGCCGGGGCAGGGGCCATGATGGCGATGATGTCGTCCTTCTTGACGTAGGCGGCGAATCTGCTGTGGACTTCGGTGAAATCCTTGAGGATCGCTTCGGCCATCATATCGAAGGGAACGACCACGTAGCGCCCCAGAGGGGACCGACGGGGGTTGTACAAGAGGGTTCCCGTGACCCATCTTCGCTCATCAACATCTTGATGGGCCGCACCCTGGACAAGATATTCGATGCCGGCGCCAAGAAGGTGTTTGGAGCTGCGGCTATGAGGGCGGCTCTCAGGGAAGACGTCAAGTTCGACGTGGTGCATTCAGGGAGGGGTGCGTGTAAGGATTGTGGCACTCAAGGATTGGCATCTCTTCCTCGTGGGTGGCGCATTAGGCTGCCCGTAGGATGTTTACTGGATTCTGTATGCTCGAATTGGTTCTCTGCCTCCGCCTCTGCCAGAATTCGTCCCACTTGCTGTTCAAGATGCTTGTTCTCAGGTTCAGGACTTCCTGTGCTCCCTCCACGCTCCAGCGCATCCCTGGCCTCTTGTGCCGTATCTGCACCACGTTCTTGCATGCGCTCTCCACCACGCCGCTGCCGATGTGGTAACCCTTGGCCCGGTATTCGTCATACCTCATTCTCTCACGGCTAGTCTGAAGGTATCTTGCAGGGTTGTCGCGCTCCGCTGCCGATTCGTCGGCCAAGTCCGTCATAGAGCCTACTCGAACACGAGGTCGAGTTCAGTCCATCTGTGACTGCGATTGCCGCTTGTGCCTCAAGCTCCTTGTCCATCTCGGCGCCAATCTCCTCCGAAAGGATCTGTGCTTCCTTCGGAGACACGCTGATCCCGGAAAGCCTCTCCATGATCTCCGAGGCCGATTCAAACGGCAACTGGGCACAGCAATAGCTTGTCGCCTCCACGATCATGTCGCTGAAATGCCCTGCGGCACCCCTAGCTGCTCATCAAGGGGAACCCTGGAGGCCCCGCACCGCTTGCAGTGATAGTAAGCTCTCTTATAGGTAATCTGACCGCACCACGTTGTTAGTGTTCGACTACGGTCACCGGCAAACCTGAGCGTGCCGCCGCATTCGCAGGGCATCGTACTGCCGACGTAACCACTGCCCATTTCATCAATCTGGGCTTGGAGCAGCAACTCCCCAATTTGATGCATCGCAAGCTTGGCGCTGACCTCGATGTCATGCAACGTAACCTCATGGTCGCCACTCATGTTTTCCTTAAAGAGCCTATCGACTAGCTGCGGTATTGCTGAGACAATAGTAATGCTATTCATCTGTATCCTCCTCGATAGGCCAGCTAAGGGCCCTTTTCGAGGAGGATATCACTTTTCCGCCCATTGTCCCGTTTGGAGATGTCTACCGGTTTCCCCAGCCGTCCTTGCCACAGAACTTACACGCACCCTTCAGGGAGACCGTGGCCTGGCCGATCTACTTGAGGCCGTGCTCAACCAGGTGCTGCAGGCGCAGGCCACTGAGTACGTGAAGGCTGAACCCTATGAGAGAACCGAGGAAAGGGTGGGGTACCGCAACGGGACTAGGGATCGGCCGCTTACGACGCACGTGGGCACGCTGGTTCTTGAGGTTCCTCAGTTCAGGAACGGCAAGCTGCCGACAGACATGTTCTAGCGATACCAGCGCAGCGAGCAGGCGCTGATCGTCACGCTCATGGAGATGGTGGTGAATGGAGTATCCACTCGCAAGATCAAGAACATCACTAGGGAACTATGCGGAACCGAGTTTTCCAAGTCCACAGTGTCGGACATGCTCAAGGGGCTGGATCCCGTGGTGCACGAGTGGATTGAGCGACTCCTTGGTACGTATCCGTTCCTGATCGTCGACGCCATCGTGATCAAGATACGCAAGGGAGGTCGTGTCTGGAGCCAGAGCGTGCTCATGGGCACTGGCATAAACCCCGAAGGGATCCGCAGGTCCTTGGTCTCCGGCCTGCGGACAGCGAGAAGGAGACCTCCTGGAGAGACTTCTTCAGGTGGCTGAAGGGCAGAGGCCTTGCGGGCGTAGATCTGGTGGTTTCCGACGACCATGGCGGACTGGTCAATGCGGTAGCCGTGGAGTTCCAGGGCGCATCATGGCAGCGTTGCCAGACTCATTTCATCAAGAACATTCTGGATGCGTGCCCGAAGGCCGTTCAGCACGAACTGCATTCGAGGCTGCGCCTCATGTTCGAAGCGCTCGACATGGACACTGCAAGGGTATTGCTGGATGGGATAATCGACGACTTCGGCGGGAAGGCCCCCGGGGCCGTAAGCAGGCTCGAGGCTGGGTTTGAGGATGCGATGGCGGCCATGGCCCTGCCCGAAGGCCTTCGCAAGAGGCTGCGAACGACCAACCAACTGCGCGGAACGCCTAAACGAGGAGGTCCGAAGGCGCGAACGGGTCATCAGGATATTCCCGAACGACGAGTCCGCCATTAGGCTGATCGGAGCTGTGTTGATGGAGATAGACGAAGCTTGGTCAACCGGTCGCCGCTACCTGAACATGGAGGAATATTGGCGATGGAAGCAGTCATGCGAGTCGGGCGAGGCTCAACTGCTGCCGACCGGAGCGCAGCGGGCGGCATGAAGCCCTGAACATGACACCCCAAGCCGGTAGCTGCCGTCCCCTCCGGCGCAGGCCGAGAGGCAAGCGGCATGCACAATTTCCCCCTCGATGTGAAGCGCCGCCTGTATTCCCGAATCGCCGGTGCTCTCAAGGCCATCGGAGAGGATGGCCCCGTAGACGGTAAATACCACATAGACATCCCGCTGAGCGTCCAGCCGCAAGTCTCGATGCTGAAGGACTCCGGGTTTGTCGATGTCGAAGTAGTGTTTAGTCAGGGCGTAGCTGCCGTTTTCTGCGCGAGAGCGGGGTGGTGGAGCGCCCGTGCCGCGCGGGCACGCCCGGTTGACCAATCGCCTGCCCAGTCGCCTGGTAGCCTAGACACTCTGCGCTTTCCTCACGGCAACTGTGACCCCGTCGCCTACCGGGAGGATAGTGCTCTCGAACTCGGGACACTCGGCAACCAGCCGGTTGAACTCGTCTATGGGCGGGATGAGATCATGCCACTTCGGATCGAGGTTGATGACGGGGAAGAGGGTGTCTTCGGCCACGAGGAGCCCCTCTTCCTTGAGCAGGCGCGCGCATTCTGGAAGCAGCGGCGGGTACAGCCGCTTGTCCACATCCAGGAAGATGAAATCGAACGCATCGAGCTGCGGGAGCACTGTCCGGGCATCGCCGAGGATCTGTTCGATGCTGCCCGCCACGCCGGCGCGTTCGAAATTCGCGCGGGCCTGCAGCGACGCCTTTTCATCCTGCTCGATGGTAGTGACCGTGCCGCCCCATTCGGCCACGGTCTGCGCTATGCAGGCAGTCGAGTACCCTATGCTCGTTCCGATCTCCAGTATTCTCATGGGGCGGGTCAGCCATATGAGCACTCTGAGCAGCCTGGCCACGTCGTCGTCTATAACGGGGCCATAGGTCTTTAGGTCAGTGGCCGCTCTGTAGAGTGCCTGGTTGAGCGATGTCTTGCCTGAATACAGGCGCGCGATGTAACTTTCCGCGTTCTCGGTGTTCATCGAACTTATCCCCCTTGTGCCGCCTGCCGCCGGTGCTGTCCGGGCAGGGAATCACCTGCTGTAGGCCTTTCCGCCGTCTATCCGGATTTGCGTCGCTGTCATGACTGCGAGTTCGGGGTCGTGTGTCAGTATGATGCAGATCTTGTTGGAGAACAGCGCCTGCAAGACTTCCCTCAGCAATTCGCGCATCTCTGCGTCGAGGTGTGCGGCGGCCTCGTCGAACACGACGACATCGGCGTCTCGCAGCAGCGCGCGCAGTATGGCTACGATCTGTCTTTGGCCGCCTGAAAGACGCTTTCCGCCTTCGCCCACTCCGGTGGCGAGCCCCTGGGGGAGCCGTTCGAGCAGTCTCGCGACGACGGGCGTATCCGCCTGGTTTTTCGCCAGCATGTCCCGGACGCGCGCGCTTTTCCTCTTCCCGTCCTTGTCCATGTCCTCGTGCGCTTTTTCATCCCCTTGCTGCGCCGGAGCCGCCAACTCCAGATTCTCCTCGACGGTGCCGTCGAACAGGAACGGGTCCTGGGAGACCACGGCGATCCGCCGCCGCAGCTCGATGATGTTGAGGTCGCGCAGTTCACGACCGTTCACTGCGATCTTGCCTTGGTAGCCGGGGTAGTAACCTAGGAGCAGTTTCACAATGGTGGATTTGCCTGCGCCGTTGGGCCCTGCGAAGCTGAGGCTTGCGGGCCGGGTTGCGCCGAGGGTGACCCCGTCCAGCACGGGCCGGTCGGGCGCGCTTGGGTAGGCGAACTTGACGTCGAGCAGCTCGATACGGTCGATACGCCCGGGCGACGGCTTGTCGGAGAATTCCTCTTTCTCCGTGGCATTGTCCATGAACTCGCTCACCCGCTCCAGGGAGGCCAGGGCTGGCTGGACCATGAGGGCGTAGGTCATGAGGTGCGCGAAAGGCGCAAGGAGTTTTCCGGTGTACCAGGTGAAGGCCATGTAGCCGCCGAGCGTGAACGTGCCTCCCACGATGCTTCTTCCTGCGAGATAGAGGACTGCCACTGTGATGAGGCTGGTGATCAGAGTGAGCAGTTGGCCGCTCACCACGGCCAACGCGCCCTGACGCACGCTGGCGCTGGCGAATTCGTCGGATAAGCTGATGGCCTTCTGCGCCCGATTGTCCTCTGCTCCTAGGTTCTTCACTTCTTCTACGCCGTCCAATGTTTCCTGGAGATTGGCGGACATGACCTCCGCCGTCTCCATCAGCTTCTTCGAGGAGCTTCGATAGCCGCCCGACAGGAACCTGACCGCGGCATAGTACAGGGGAAGCAGCGCGAGCAGCATAACGGTCAGACGTGCGTTCATGGCGAGCATGATCGCGAGCGCTCCGACGAACCCCACTACGGATACCAAAATCTTGAACGTATTGGGGCTGAACAGCATGCCGACGGAGGAAATCTCTCCGAGCCGCGCTGTAAGATAGCCTGTCTGTCGTTGCTCCAGGAACTCTATGGGCAGACTCAGCACGCGCCGGAACACTGTGCGGCGTATTTCGCTCAGGATGGATTGGCCGGTCACCAGGAAGACGGCGTTGGCCGCGAAGTCCGCGATTGTGCTTGCGATATACAATCCGGCCAGGGCCGCCGCAAGTCTGCCGAGAAGGGCCAGATCGCCGCCGACGATGGCGACGTCCACGATGCGCTTCGTTACGAGCGGCGGAAGCAGGGCAATTCCCGCCACGATCAACATGAGGAGGCTTCCGAGCGCTACGGCAGGCCACCGCTTTCGAACGCTTACGAGTATCAGCCGGCGGGCGCCGCCCGCTGTGGCGGCGGCCACGCCGGCCTTCGAGTTTGGCCCACCCGTTGGGGCTGCTAGCGATGTCGCTGTTGTCAATGTCGTGGCGCCTCCTCAGCACTTGTACTCTGCGGCGCAGTGAGGATCTCTGGCCTTGCTCCGGGCGCCGCTTCAGCTACTCGATGGGCGCCCTGAGAGACTACAGCGATTCGCCGCTGCCAATCGCCGCTCGGAGCTTGGGCTTCGCGATGAAGCATGCGGCCACGGAAGAGGCTAGATCGGACTTCGCCTTGCGCACCGTCTCAATGGCCTCGGATACCTCCGCATATGACACTGCCCCCATGCGGCACTGCTCTTCCTTGACCTTTAGGGTTGCCACGGCAATGCCTACCGTTGATTGCGCCAGTTCAACCGCGGTTTCGGCATCGCGAAGGCTGTAGAAGGCTTCGGCGACTTCAAAGATTATGGAGTTTACCGTCTCGTCTACATTGGCTCTGGCCTGTTCCAGCAGGTCCTCTGCGGACTTGATGGCAATGTCGGCGCCATAGTCCGGGGTGAGCAGAGCCGAGACTTCAAGCCCTGCATTCCATTTCCCCCCGGACGACAGGCGCCCTTGCAGTGACACACCCGGACACTTCGCTGCGATCGCGCAAGCCAAAGCTACCTCGGCGTCACCCACATCCTGCTGCGCCATGAGGATCTCTGGCCTTGCCCCGAGCGCCGCCTGCACACACGCGTCTAGATCCATCTCTGCAGGCCACGCCATATACTCTCCTACTGGGGCAATATGCACTGTCGCCGCTAGTTCGACGCCTATGGCTCTGTTCAGGTTCATGCGGGCGATAGCCAGTCCATTCCGGTCAGACTCAGTTGCCGCCTGGGCTTTGGCCATGCTCGCCCTGGCGCCCAGCAGATCAAGATCCCCCGCGTTGCCCAAAGTGTATCTCGATTCCACAAAACCCGCGTGTTCTCTCGCGCGGGCAAGAGCCTGATCGGCAGCAGCAACCCTGTCCTGCGCTGCAAGGACATTGAAGTACGCAGCTTGCGCTGAGGTCCGGGCCTGGCGTATTGCCTCTTCCAGACGTGATTGGGCCTTCAGTGCCTGAGATTCGGCGGACCGAACCGGATCTGCGGTTTTCTTCTCCGGGCCCAGTATCGGCATGAACAGGCTTGCGCCCCAATCGCCCTTTCCCTGCGGACCCGGCTCTGATAGTAGCAAAGACATGCTGGCCGACAGCGACAGAATCCCGCTTCCGAGCGGGATTCGCACCTCCCCGCCCACGCTGCTCGTGGCCGGAAGCTCGGCCTCAGCCCGAAGAGGCGCAACGCGCAGGACCACGGACGGTCGTCCTTCTGCTTCAGCCGCCTGTAGCTGAAGGCGAGCAACCTCCAGAGCTCGCCTGGCAGAAGCAACTGACGGAGCACAGGATTCGGCCATTCGCATGGCGTTTTCCATGGTCAGCGGCGGGACCTCAGGGGCGCCGTAGCAGGCGCAGCAGGCCGCTGCGAGCGCCAACGTTGCCAAGCATGCCGTGGCAAGAGCGCGCAGGGGACTCTTGTTCATGAAGACTCACCGGGTTCAGCGTCTTCTGCCGGGTAGTTCGTCCACGCGTCGAACCGCAGACGTTCGATGTTGTAGTTCATCACCGCCTGAAGCTCAGCCAGTCTCGCCTGGGTGAGGCCGAGCTGCGCGCCCAGTAGCGAGTTGGCGATTTCCATGCCATGCTCGTACCGGAGTTTCATAATCCTGTAGCTTTCTTCTGCCTGCTTAGCCGCGGCAGACGCAATTGAGATCGCTCTGCGCGATTCTTCCAGCGACAGATACATCCGTCGAACCTCAACTCGCACTCCTTGTTCGGACTTGGCCGCAGCCAGCCTGGCTTGCTCAAGTGCATTGTTCAGCTGCCGCTTGGTGAGTTCAGGAGTATACTCGTTATCCGCGAATCCGACCTCGAGCTGGGCAATCTCCAATGCTTCGCGGGCCTGCACAATCTCTGGCCGGCTCTTGAGAGAGCGAGCGAGGGCAGCCTCGTAATCCACCTCGCCTGCGATCGGCTGGGCGGAATCCACCACTACGACGGGCATTCCAAGGTCAACGCCCAGCGTCTGCTTCAGAGCTAGCTGCGCCAGTTCGAGCTGGTTCTCGGCGGAAACGGTCTCCGCGGCCGCACGCTCCAATGCGATCTCGGCCGACATTACGTCCATCTTGCTGGCCAAACCTGCCTCCGACTTCAGGCGCACGATTCGGAGGCTCTCCCGCGTTTGCTCCTCGGACCTGCGCATTATCCCCATGCGCTCCTGAGCTGTGACGAGGTTGTAGTAGGCTTTGTCGACCTCCAGCATCAGAGACTGCTCCTTGGCAACCAGGGCGCGTGCAGCGTCTTTTCTGGCGCTAGCTGCACGTTTGGATGCGACTACAGAGGGCCTTAAGAGGGCGTCCGCCTCAGCCATCTTGAACTGGATCTCCGATGCTTCGAACTCCAACTTCGCTATGGAGTAGTCGTAATTGCAGCCCATCGCGCGGCCTCGGGCTTCATCGAGCGCAAGCTTCACAGGTTCGTTCTGAGCGGCGGCGCATCGCGCGCCTTCATGGGCGCAAAACACTAGCGTCATCAGAGTGACAATGGCTACAGCCAGAGCGGTTCGTGCGCACCAGCTGCGGGCGGCCGCGCCTCCGGCCGGCCCAGAGCGGAACATTCTTGTGATCATCATGGTCAACTCCTTTCCAACAAGGCCTTGGCGCCTGGCAACTGATGGCCCTTCGCGTGCTGGAACGGCGCCCGCTTACGCCGATGCCGACTCCGATACTGCCGCTCGCTGGTCCGAGTCTACCTGCCCGTCGCGCATGGTTATGACCCGGCTTGCCCGGGCGGCAACTTTCTCGTCATGGGTGACCATCACGATGGTGACTCCTCGCGTGTTGAGCCCGTCCAGGATGTCAAGTATCTCTTGGCCCTGCTTTGTCGCCAGGTTTCCAGTGGGTTCGTCGGCGAATATCGCATCGGGGTCGTTGGCCAGGGCCCTTGCAATGGCCACACGCTGCTGTTCTCCCCCTGACAGCTGATTCGGAAGGTGCCGGAGCCTGTGGCCCATTCCCAGAGAATCCAGAAGCTCCGCGCCTCGCCTGGCGCGCTCCGCCGGCGCGACGCGTGCGTATGTCATGGGCATCATCACGTTCTCAATCGCCGTGAGTTCGGGGAAGAGGTTGTAGCTTTGGAAGACGAACCCGAAGTGCCGGCATCTAATCCTCGCCAGTTCAGCGTCGGGCAGGCGGGTCACCTCCACTCCTTCGAGCAGGTACTTGCCGGATGTAGCTACATCCAGGCCGCCCACGATATTCAGAAGAGTGGACTTGCCCGACCCTGACGGCCCCATGACCGCAGCGTATTCCCCGCGCTGAATCCGAAGCGATACGCCGCTGAGGGCCGCAACCTTCACGTCTCCCATCATGTATATCTTGGATATGTCCTCAAGTTCTATGAAGGCCTGGGCCTGAGCCTGAGCTTGTCCATTATCATTCACTGAGCTTCGCGCCCTCCCTCCGGCACAACCTTGATCTTTCGTCTGTCCTTGAATTCCTCGTATGAGGATGTGATTACGCGCTCTCCAGCCGACAGCCCGTCCACGACTTCGATCAGGTTTCCAAATGCACTGCCGAACCGCACATCGCGCTGAACCGCGCTGGTCCCTTCGATGATATAGACGAACATCTCGCGACTGCTGCCCAGGTATGGGCCGCGGGGCAACGACTGAACGTCCGTGCGCTTTCGGACCTGGATCTCGACGAATGCTGCGCTGTTGGGCGGCACATCGGCCGGCTGCGAGTCGAAGTCGATCGTCACCTCGACGGTAGCTCCCTGCCCACTTGTTTCGGCCTTGGGGGCCACGTTCCGGACTGTCCCCGTTGCCCTTTTGCCCCCAAGGTTGATGGAGACCAGCTGCCCAACTGTCACCAGACGCACGTCGGTCGAGGGGACTTTTGCCTTGACAACCAGGTTGCCCGTGTCGGCTACTTGGGCTACGTTTCCGCCCTGGCTTGCAGTAGCGCCCGGAACAACGCTCAGCTCCAGCACTTTGCCTCGAATGGGCGAACGCACCACCAGCTGGGAGATAGCGCCCTCGGCAGCACGCAACGCATCTTTGGCCACGTTCACCTGCCTCGCGGCCGTCTCCACAGAAAGCGCGTTCGACTTAACGGCAGCATCGAGCTCTGACCGCTTAGCCTCGAGCGACATGCGGGCCTGGCTTTCTGCGCTGCGCGCCTCATCCACCTGGCTCCGCGGCGCCGCGCCGGCTTCAAACAGCTTTTCCATGTCGCCCCGGCGCGCGGCTGCATCGGAGACCGCTTGCTTGGCGATGACAACCTCTCGTCTGAGCCGCTCCTCGAGTTGAACAGAGTCGAGTTTGGCCTTAGCCAATGCGTCTTCGGCTGCGAGCACTTGCCGTCTGGCCTCTTCGCGACGGGTGACGAGTTCCGGAGACTGAAGGACGCAGATCGGTTCTCCCACATTCACCTCGTCGCCTGGAGCCACGTTGAGCTGGGCGACTACGCCGGAGACGGCGGCGCGCACGTCTACGGTGTTGACCGGAGCCACGGTGCCCGGAGCGGTCACCGAGTCGACGAAATCAGCCGAACGGACCTGAGCAAATGTGTAGTTGGAGAGGGTATAAGGCTTCTCCCTGGGCATAAGAAAGCGGACAGCCAGGGCCGCTGCACCAACCAGGACAGCCAGGACGAATATGAGCATACCCATGTCGCGGCGCGTCCGACTCGATGAGGTCCGCGCTGGACTGGTGACTATCGGCTGATGCTTCTTCCCGCCGTCTGAGTTCTCTGTCCCTGGTGAATCCGACGTCACGGTAATCCCCCCAGCCTAAAGATCTCGGATTATCTCTGCAGGCTGAACCCTAGTGGCCTGTGCTGCAGGCATCGCCCCAAACACCGCGCCGGCCGCGGCGGAGACAACAATTCCTGCGAGAACGGCCCATCCTGCAGGTCTGGCGCTGACGCTCAGAATCCCTCCCGGGCCCATTCTGGAAAAAACAGAACGCATGAGATATGGATAGAGGGCAAATGCCAAAAGCCCTCCGAACACGCCCCCAATTGCTGCCAGAACGGCCGAGTCCACGGTGAACTGCGACACAACAGAACGTCGGGACGCGCCAAGGACGCGCCTGAGGCCGATCTCCCGAGTGCGTTCGGCAACGTTGATCAGCATAACGCTCTGGACCCCCAGCGCGCTTACGATGATCGCCACGAGCGTCGCGCCTCCCAAAAGCAGCATCGTGGTGGTCATAGACGAGCCGACCATCCGTTCCACGTCTCTGGCCGACTCGAATATCACCGAGGCGCCGCTGCCTTCGGCGTTCATGCTTGAACCTGCATCTGTGCCTGCGTCTGAACCGTTCGCGGCGACTGGCCCATCGACGTCCATCTCTACAGATCCACCCTCGACGAACATGCCCCCGCCGCCGCTGGACGAGTCGGGATGGGGGCGGCCCGACACCATGGCAGTGATGCGGTCGCGCACGGCAGCAGCCTTGCCGGGAACGGCCTTGATCATCAGCGTGCCATATGGGCGCCCGCCGGTCGCGCGCGCCCAGCCTGAAGAGGCGTCGTGGATACTATTAGGGTCAGCCGTCACTGGCCACATAATGGAGGCGGCGCCTCGTCTCCACCCGCTCCCTGGATCCCCAGGGCGCACGTCATATACGCCTATAACACGATACTCGGTGGGCGAGACAGGCGGGGCCGCGTTTTGTTCGCCAGCGGACGACGGCCGCGCCCAGTCGGGAACAAGTCCGAGTGTTCTGCCTACGTAGGGGCGATCGCCGAAAAGGATCCGGCCGAGGGCCTCCGAGATGACTACCACCCGGGCGCGTGCCTCCAGATCCGCTGTGGTTATGGAATCGCCTTCAGTCATGTTCAGGTCGGCTGCCAGCCGATAACCCGGACCAACGCCGGCGCCCGCGGAGAGCTGATAAAGTGTTCCGTTCACTTCGGCTTGCACTCCCCACGAATCCATGTAGGGGGTGACTGCCTCCACGAGGGAGGTCTCAGCGGTTAGCTCGGCGATGTCATTGTCGTCGAAGATGTTGTACATCGTTCGCATATACCCGTTTCGGGTGCGTGTTTCCGTGCCGCCCATGACGATTACCGTGTCTTCTGTGGAAGCTCTGAACTGATCAACAGCTGCCGACACGTTCATTCTGTAGCTTGCCACCGATACCATGCAGGCCACGGCCAGAGCTACCTGAAGGATTGTGAGGAAAGACTGCATCGGGCGGCGACGTATGTTCATCATCGGGCTAATCCCCCCTCAGAGCATCTGCCGGGACAACGCGGGCGGCAAGATACGCAGGATAGAGGCCGAAAAGAACGCTGGCGGCAATGCAGGATGCAGCCCCCGCCAGAATCCCGGTAAGCCCGACCGATACGGTCAGCCCCTGGGTGATGTGCGACATCAGCCTGGCCAGGCCGAACGAAAGCGGAAGGCCCAACACGCCCCCGCATATCCCCAAGACCAGCGCCTCCGCAAGGTTCTCCCGGAATACGTCGCGTCGGCCGGCGCCCAGGGCAGCTGAGATGCCGATCGCTCGCGTGCGCCGCAGAACCCTTGCGAGCATCAGGTTGAGGACATTGATAGACGCAATAACCAGCCCCGCCGACGCCAGAACCAGAATTCCAGTCGCAAGACTGCGTAGTTCTTGCATACTCTCTTTCATGTAATCCATTACGGAGGAGACATGAAGGCGTCCATGGCATTCTGCCTCGACGACCTGCCTTATCTGATCTAGGGCCTGCGCTGCGCCTCTATACGAGAGTGAGGCGGCATGGATCTCGTTGACGTGGGGATTTGGACCGTCCATACCGGGAGCTGAAGTTATCGGAACGTAGGCCCTGCCGTCGGCAGAGTAATCTGGGGAGCGGGTGTCTTCTTCTTCTGGATTTTCTCTCGCTTCGGTCAGCAATGGGGATTTCACTGGCGCCATGACTCCGATCACCGTGTATACCTGGCCGGTAGGAGAAGGCTCGAGTTCGCCAGACGGGCCTTGGCGCCATTCGTCCTGCCAGACCAACTTCTTCCCGAGGGCCGGTTCGTCCCCAAACAGGCGCGCTGCAAGCTTGCTGCCCAGCACTATGCACCGGTTGCCGGAGGCCACGTCAGATCCGGAGAACCCTATGCCCTCCCTGAACTCGGCGCCATACGCGAGGAACATGTCTTCAGTGGCAGCAACTACGTGGACCAGCCTGGACACAGTCCTTGTCTCCCCATGCGCTGGAGAGGCTGGAATGGAACTGCCCTGCGCGATGCCTGTTGGCGCGTCGCCTTTCAGCGCTATCTGTGTGAAGAAGTCCTCGTACGCATAGACCTTAACATCAGGAGAAGTTCTCGATTTGATGCGTTCCACATCGTTGAGCGTCAGAGAATACGGAGGCCCATCCGTCCGAGTGACAGCGACCGCAGGCACATCAGCTGAGAAGCTGACATCTGTGCGGTCGGATTTGGACTGGATGATAATCTCCCTGGCTTCCAAGCTTTCGGCAAACGCGCGGTTCCGCGCTCCTACTGTGCCGATAAGGCCTGCAAAAGCAGCTGCCACTGCCACCCCAAGGGCGATCCCTAGCACGATGAGTAGGGACTCCAGGAGCCTCGCACGGCACCGCCGCACGGCTGTGGCGAAAACGTCGGCGAACCTCACGCAGCCACCTCCAAATGCACAAGACGCGGACTTGCGGGTGCTTTACAACACTATCCATTATAGCAGAAGCCGATCCACTAATGGACGCAACCCCCTGGGCGCCGCCATATCAAGCCACAAGGCGATGCTGCCCACGCATAGAGCAGGTGATAGACACAGACAGCGGCAGGAACCTGCGTACTCAGGGCGAATCACACTGATCAGCGCTGTGTTGGAAGGTGCGCGAGCGATGAGCGGTGAAGGCGGCCAGTATCTCGAGTGACTGCTTTGTGGACTAGTCCGCGCTGAACTCGCTCAGGAGAAAGGTGTCGTGATGGCTTGAACAGCATTTCCACGTCAGTGCATGAAGAGATCAGGGCTTTCTGCGTTGCTCATTCAGACGAGCGCATAGTCGAGAAGTATGCGCGGTTCTTTCGGGAGGGCTATGACGCCTATGGTGTGGACAGGGACTCCATTGCAGAGTGCACCAGGGCTATTCTGACCCGGTACCGCGATGAACTGGGTCTTGACGGGTTCCTGGATCTCGGCGACAGTCTCATGCAGAGTGGCAAATGGGAGGAGGCCGGTTTCGCGGTGCGCTTCATGAGCGCGTTTCGGAAGAAGTTCACTCCTGCCACACTCCCGCGTTTTCGCAGATGGTTCGATCTGTGGGTCCGGGACTGGGCTACATCTGACGGATTATGCTCGGGTGTGCTGCCCCGCTTTTTCGACATGCCTGAAGTCGGGCTGGATGGATTCGCAACATGGCGGGGTTCAGAGTCCAAGTGGAGCCGAAGGGCGGCGCCCGTTGCCATGCTATCTCTCCTCAAGAGGTGTGACGATGTGGGCGCCTTCCTTGAGTTCATCCGTCCGCTCATGCTCGATGAAGAACGCGTGGTTCATCAGGGCTTGGGCTGGTTCCTGAGGGAGGCCTGGAAAGTGAGGTCCGATCAAGTGCAACCGTTCCTAATGGAATGGAAGGAAACCTCTGCGAGGCTGATATTTCAGTACGCCACCGAGAAGATGGCGAGCGAATCCCGGGCGTGCTTCCGCCGCGAGGGCAAGAGTCGGTGTCTGTGATGGGCCTACTGCCCAACAACCAGTAGAGGAAAGCCGCCTTCCTGCTGTCATATGTGCAGGGACTCTCAGCATTCTCACTGAATGCTCACGTTGCCCGAGCAAGTGAAACCGGCGCCATTGCCCACGCGACTGGAGGTATGCGCATGAGTTATCAGGAGAATCTGGAGCAAACAGGGTTCTACGGATGGAAGCTGGCGCTCACAGGAGCACAAACAGCTTTCTACTTCGCTATTCTGCCATCATACATGATCAGGCTCTCAGCCGGGCTTGATGCCTCACTGCCTGCTATCCCGTTGCCGATGGCGGCCACCGCGACGGGCGCAGTGCTCACTCTTCTCGGCCTATACGTAATGATTCGGGCATTCCTCGTGTTGTCGTACGTCGGCAAGAACTGGCCCGGAAGCGCGACGGCTTACCTCGTCGACAAGTGCATATATGGATTCGTCAGACACCCACTCTTCTGGGGCTACGCACTGTTCTGGGCAGGGATGGGGTTCCGGAGGCGGTCTCCGGGCCTCATAATCCTCTCAGGCGGGCTGGGCCTGGCGTTCGCTGCATGGGCTAGTGCTGTTGAGGAACCACGGTTGGCCTCTGCATTCGGAGAACGATATGCGGAATACCGTAGGCGTACGCCAGGGGTGATCCCCAACTGGGCGGCGCTTCGCTCTGATGCCGAACAACTGCCGACAGTCGCGCTTGCGGTGATGGCTGCCGCTCGCCTCTTGGGTGCTGTGATGTGGAATATCAGGGCGACAGGCATCGAGCACATACCGACGGAGGGCCCGGTGGTGTTCGCGTCCAACCACATGAGCATAGCCGACCCGCATGCCCTCGCGTTCTTCGTCAACCGTCCTATCCACTACGTTACAGCTGACGAGGCTTTCAGGGATCCGATTCTCAGATGGTTTCTTCATGCGAACAAGGCCATATGCAAGCGGAAGTGGGGAAGGGACATTTCGGCGCTGCGTGCAATGCGGCGCTGTCTGGACGCAGGGGAAGCTGTGGGCATATTCCCGCAAGGCCAGTACAACTGGGATGGCGGTGTGAATGTAGTAAGCGATGAGGTGTACCGTGTCCTTCATTACCTAGGCGCACCTGTCGTGCCGGTGACATCCATGGGCGCCCACGAATCGTGGCCCGCCTGGTCTACGTGGCCCGCCATGTGTGACTGGGAAGTGCGCTTTTTCCCGGCGGTTAACCCCGCCGACTATCAGTCCGTAACCGGTTTTCGGCAGGCCCTTGAGTCCAAGATGTTCTCAATCGCGGGGGAACCTCCGCTTCCTAGGCGCGCCCTGGCATCGCACAGAGGCATTACGATTGTGGCATGGGGCTGCCTCGAATGCGGCGGAGCGCACACTCTAGGGGAGACTTCTTCAGGGCTGGAGTGCTCCAAGTGCGGCGCCAGATGGACCGTTACGCGCGACCTCAGAATCGTGAATGAGAAGACCGGGCAGAACATGGTGGAGAGTGAGTACAGGGCTGCTCTCATTGAGAAGCTGCGTAGGGGAGAGATGGAGGACGCGCCGGACGGGGTTTACGACCTGGCGCGTCCTGCTAGAGCCTACCGTATTGGCTCATCGTCCAGCATTGCCGACCTCGGCAGCGGAACGTTGAGGCTTGCCAACCACGCGCTCACGTTCTCCTATTCGGGTGGTTCGGTCGAAGTGCCGATTTCGGACGTGAACTTCACCTTTCTTGATTCCCACGGCCACTTGGTCGTATCAGAGCCGGAAGGGGCGTACGAGTTTGACATCAAGAACGACTCGACCCTTCGGTGGGAGGATTACCTCATGGCGGCTAGAGGCTTGACCACGAGGAGGTGGCCGACAGCCGAGGAGATCCGCGCCAGGTCTGGCGGCAGGTCCAGCGCGAGACCTAGCGCCAAGTCCGAGGAGCGGGAGGGCGCCCCGGTAGGTGTGTTCCAGCAGTAAGCCGCTGCGGGGCCGGCCTGTGGAGCGCCTCAAGGCTCTCCTGCGGGCTCTCCCGCGGGCGCCGATTACACCGTCTTGAACCTGGCTGCCAGCTGCTGCAGGCGGTTGGCCATTTCGGACAGTGACGTTGAAGCCGATGTCATCTTCTCTGTTGAGGCGCTCACCTCTTCCGCGGAGACGGAGACCTCCTTCGCGGCTTCAGCGTTCTGTTCTGACTCGGTCGCGATGTTCTCGATGACCTTGTGGATCTCGCTGGCGCTGGCGGTTATCTCCTGGGCGGCAGCTGTGTTCGTGTCCGCAACGGAGACGGCTTCAGCCATGGACTTCTTGACCATACCGGTGGCATCCATCACGCTCTGGCCCGACTTGACCGCCGACTCTACTAGGTGAAGATTGTCGGTGGCGTGTTGCCGTATCTGCTGGAGCGACGAGGTGGATGCGCTGACCATTGGCATGCTTTCCGCTACCAGCCTGCCGGAGGCGGCGATCGCAGTTGAGACTCTCTTAGTGTCGGCGACTGTCTGTTCTATCAGTCGCGATATCGCCTTTGTTTCGGACACTGATCTCTCTGCCAGCTTACGGACTTCCTCTGCGACTACTGCGAATCCTCTGCCCTGTTCTCCGGCGTGGGCGGCCTCGATCGCCGCGTTTAGGGCCAGGAGGTTGGTCTGATCGGCTATCTCGCTGATAACCTGCACCACGCGACCGATCTCGCGCGAACTGCGGTCGAGGCTGGATGAAGCAGCCTCGACCTCCCGTGAGGCGTCCTCTATCCTGGCTATGCCCTGGGCAACCCGGGTCACAGAGCGATCGCCTTCTTCCGAAGCATCAACCGTGAGCCGCACTGCTTGTTCCATCTGGCAGAGGCATGCACTGATGTTCGCGAGTTCGCTCACCATATGCGCAACAAGCTCCGAGGCCCGGTGCAATTGCTGGGTTTGCTCAACTGCGCCTGCGGCTATCTGGGCGGTGCCCGACTTGATGTGAAGGCTGGCCTCAACCGTGCGAATGGAGCTGGAACTCTGCTGTTCAGCACTTGATGACATCTGCTGAATAGTGGACGTTATTTGCAAGACGGCTTGCGCAGACGCTTCGGCTGACGTCGATAGCTGGAGGCTGGCGTCTGCAACGTTGTCCGACTCGGCCCTGATCTCCATGAGCAGACTGGTCAGATTGTGGACCATGGCCTGTGTGGCATCATTCAGCTCCTGTATCTCGTCACCTGTCCTGATGGGCGGCACCGACACTGTGAGATCCCCATCTGCTACCGCCTCCGCCACCGTTCTTACCTTCACTACGGTGTTCGCGATGCTCCGGGTAAGGCCAACGCCTATGGAAATCGCTGCCGAAGCGCCAACTATCACCCCGATTATGCTTACTAGGCGGCTGCTTCTGCTAACTGACTTCGCGTACGCGATTCGACGGTTGTTCGCATCCGACACTAGCCCGGCCAGATCCGCAAGAAGCTTCTCAGACGTGGCGGCCAGCTGACTAGTGCCTGCTGTCAGCTCAGTCATGGCTTCGTTCGAATCAAGATACGCAACCCGGGTCACTAGGTTGTTGTAATCATTGTTGGCTTCCTCGATCTCGGCAAGAAGTTTCTGGGATTCCTCATCAGGAAATGCTGCGCGAGCTGCCTCGATCGTTTCCACCAGCTTCGCATCAAAATCATAGAACTCCGTGATGTACAGTCCATCCTTGGATATCACGAAGCTCTGGATCGTGGATCCTTTTTCGAGAATCCCGCTCTTGATCTGGTGCACAATGGAGTACAGCGGAATCCCCTGATCAATGACACTGCTGTAGTTCTTGTCCACCTGACTGACTACCCAAATGCCAACAAGCCCTATCGTTAACGTGAGGGCGAACAGCAATGCATAGGATCCGATGATCTTAGCCCGTATGCTGATCTTCAATGGACTGTCACCTCCGCGATGAGGCATGCACGCATGCTTCTTAACATGGCGCCCGTCCATGGGCGCCGTTCCGGCGACCTGTCGTCCACATACTGGCTACGCACGCACTCATGCGCCTGCGGTCGGATCCTACATGTGAGATACTATGGCCGCGGCGAACTCAGAGGTGCGTATCTCTCTCGCTCCCTCCATACCGCGAGCGAGATCGTAGGTAACAGTCTTCTCGATGATGGCGGCTTCCATCGCTGGCGCAATCATGTTCGCCGCTTCAGTCCAGCCCATGTAATCCAGCATCATTGCAGCGGAGAGTATGAGCGAGCCGGGGTTGACTTTGTCGAGCCCCGCGTATTTCGGGGCCGTGCCGTGGGTGGCCTCGAATACCGCCAGAAAGTCACCGATGTTGGCCCCCGGGGCCATTCCGAGTCCGCCCGTTTGAGCCGCCGCGGCATCAGAGAGGTAGTCTCCGTTCAAGTTGGGGGTGACAATGACGTCATAATCGCGGCTCCTGAGGAGAATCTGCTGAAACATGCTGTCGGCGATGCGATCGTTCACAAGGATCTTGCCTTCGGGAATGGCGCCGGATGTCGCGGCCAGCTGATCTTCTGTCACCACTCTGTCGCCGAACTCCTCCATCGCCAGCTCATAACACCATGTCTTGAACGCACCCTCCGTGTACTTCATGATGTTGCCCTTGTGCACTATGGTCACTGACTTCCGCCTGTTGTCGATGGCGTAGCGGAGCGCTTTCGCCATGATGCGCCTGGTCGCGGTCCGAGTCATGGGCTTAATTCCCACGCCGGCCTCTTCGGGCACATTGCATGCCATCTCCCGGTTCAGGAAACGGATGACCTTGACGGCCTTTTCGCTATTTGCAGGCCACTCTATGCCGGCGTATATGTCTTCAGTGTTCTCCCTGAAGATTACCACGTTTATCCACTCAGGATGGACCACTGGGCTCGGGGCGCCACGGATCCAGCGGACAGGCCGAATGCATGCGTATAGATCCAGCTCCCGGCGTAAGGCAACATTTAGGCTCCGGATTCCGCCTCCTATGGGGGTAGTGAGCGGACCTTTAATGGCGACTATATGCTCGCGAATGGCCTCAAGCGTCTCCCGGGGAAGCCACTCGCCTGTCAGCCTGTGGGCCTTTTCTCCTGCGAGGATCTCTTTCCACGCTATCTGCCTGCGCCCTGAATAGGCCTTTTGAACAGCGGAATCTACAACGGTCCTCGTGGCTTTCCAAATGTCGGACCCAGTGCCGTCTCCCTCAATGTACGGGATGATCGGGCAATCAGGGACGTGAAGTCTATCATCGACGATCGTTATCCTCTGTGGCATCAAGACTCGCTCCTTCCTGAACGCCATTGGGATGAGCAGCGTGCGTGTCATCTAGCTGTCACTGACCTACTGTGGCCGGGCGCTGGCGGCGCTTCAGGAGCCACGTGGATACGAATGGATACGCTACAGACAACGCTGAGAGCATCAGCAACGTGATCGTGATCCCTGACCTGAAGAAAATGCCCATACTCCCATCTGATAGGATGAGAGACTGCCTGAAGGACTGTTCCAAAGGAGACCCGATTACCACGGCGAGTATGAGCGGCGCCGAAGGAATATCGTACTTCCTCATGAAGTAGCCGAGTAATCCGAACACGATCAACAGGTAGAAATCTACGATGCTAAAACTGATGGTGTACACGCCCAGGAACGAAATCGCTATGATGAGGGGGTACAGGATCCTTGGCGGAACAGCCAGGAGCCTAACCAATATGCCGGCGAGCGGCAGATTGACTATCAGGCATACGATGGCCCCCACGAACATGCTGGCGATAATGCCCCACGCGACGTCCGGGTGGTGCTGGAAGAGGAGCGGACCAGGCTGGAGACCTGCTATCATCAGAGCTCCGAGCATGATTGCCGCAGTGCCTGACCCGGGGACGCCCAGTGTGATCATAGGCAGAATCGCCCCGATTGAGCACGAGTTGTTCGCTGCCTCAGGTGCGGCAAGCCCCTCTATCGCGCCTTTGCCGAACTCCTCCGGATGTTTGGAGATCTGCTTCTCGTTGTTGTAGGCCATCATAGTAGCAACGGTGCCGCCGGTTCCGGGCAGCACGCCAATCAGGAAACCCACGGGAGTCTGCCTGAGAATAGGTCCGATTGACCTCTTCCATTGCTCCTTGGTGATCCAAATGCGTCCGAATTTCGTCTGCATCGGCGTGTCTCCCGCTGTGCTGATCGTCTTGTAGTTCTCGAGCACTTCAGTGATGGCATATAGTCCGATGATGACGACCACGAACTCGATTCCCATCTGCAGCTCGGGCACTCCAAACACGAATCGCTGCACTCCGGACTGCAGGTCAATTCCAATGGTAGTCACCATCAAGCCGAGCAACAGAGCTATGAAGCCCTTGAGCAGCGATTCTCGGGAGAGAGATGTCGTCGCTGCCAGAGCGCACACCATCAGTGTGAAGTACTCTGGAGGGCCGAATCGCAGTGCGAATCTGGCGATGGGCAGGGCTGCCGCCATGGCGGCAATGGCAGCTGCGATCTGCCCGATGAACGAGGCCAGCGCGGAGATGGCCAGGGCAGCTTCGGCCTGTCCTTTCAGGGTCATTGGATATCCATCGAAACACGACACAACTGAGGACGCATCTCCGGGTATGTTCAGCAATATGGAACAGCGCGAACCCCCGAACATCGCCCCGTAGTAAATGGCGCACATCATGATGAGCGCCGCCGCTGGCTTGAGTGCGAATGTCATGGGCAGGAGAAGGGCGATGCCAGTCGCTGGCCCTATGCCTGGCAGCATGCCCACAACGGTTCCCATGATGCATCCAGCGGTCAGCCAGATCATGTTCATGGGTTGCAAAACCACAGACAACCCGTACAACATGTTTCTTATAACGTCCATGCAGTCTCCCCCCTTACGGCAGGCTAATCATCAAGAGCCGATCGAAAGTGAACCAGATGCCGTACGTGAAAAGCACCGCGACAGCGATATTGGCTCGCCATCCTTTGAGGCCGTTCACGAGGAAAAGCATTGCTCCCAGGAAGAGGATCGTGGAGACTATGAAACCCAGCTTGTTGAAGGCAACCGCATACAGGATGCACAGTGCGATAGTGCCGAGAGCCAGTTTGGGGAACTCCTTATCCACCTGAGGCTTCTTTTCTGGTTCCTTCGCTTCCTTTGGCCCCTTCGACGCAACGGGCCTCCGCTTTCCGATGTTCTTCAGGCACAATGCCGCGCCAAGAACCGTCATGAGCACTCCCAGAGTGAGGGGAAAGTACACAGGCGCCCACGGGTTTCCGATCATGGCCTTTGGAAGCCTCAGCGACTGAGCCGAGTAGATGACCCCGATCAGCACAGCCAGCAGTCCTACTGTGAAATCGCCATTCATGTGCTCACCTCCAGCACCGTTGTGCTCTGTGGAACGGCTTAAGCCGTTCCACAGAGCATCGCCTTGTATGAGAAGGAACAGCGGGCAGCTCTTACTGGGCGAGCAAGCCGATATCCTGGAGGAGTGATCTGTACTCCTCGTTGGTCACTTCCAGGAACTTGCCGAATTCCTTGGGCCCTAGGAAGGCCTCATCCCATCCGTTCTTCATGCAGATGTCCTTCCATTCCACTGTTTGAGCCATCTCGGCAAGAGCCTTGCTGAGGAACTCAACGGCGTAGTCGGGCATGCCTGGAGGTCCGAAGAGCCCTCTCCAGTTCACGAACTCCGTATTGATGCCGAGTTCCCTGAGAGTGGGCGCCTTTGCCATCGGGCCCTGCTTGATGCGGGTGGGAGCAGTGATGGCGAGCACGCGGATATCCCCGCTCTCCATCGGGCCCACGGTTTCCGCCATTCCTGTTGTCAGGAGGTCGACATGGCCGCCCATGAGGCTTGCAAGACCCTCGCCGCCCTGGAAGGGTATGTACTGAATTCCCCTGATGTTCGTCACACCCGCCACCTTGGCGGCCTGCATGAACTGGATATGGTCCATGCTTCCGGGGGAGGAGGTGCCTGCGATCTTGACGCTCTTTGGATTCTTCTTGAGTGCGTCCATAACGTCGTTGATTGTGTGATAAGGCGAGTTCTTGGGCACTGCAAACGCTCCGTAGTCGCATATGAGCCGCGCGATCGGTGTAACGTCCTTGTAGCTGAGCTTTGTCTGTCCTGTCAGCCGTATTAGGAGCAACGGAGGCGAGTACACTGCAACCTCATACGGGTCGCCCTTCCTGGTCTGCAAGTAGGCTAGTGCCACCCCGCCGCCACCGCCCGGCTTGTTGACAACAGGCATGGGTTGCGTGATGATGCGTTTCTCGCCGAGAACCCTGGCAACCATTCTGATGGTAGTATCCCAACCACCGCCAGGTCCGGCAGGAGCGATGAACTCAAACGGGCCGCTGGGATACTTCTCTGGGGCAGTAATGGCATAACCACTCAGAAGACAACATGCGAATACTATCGCCAGGATGAGCCCTGACTTGGCAAACCGTCGATATGACATGCCGTTCACTGTTATCCCTCCGTTCAGTTTGTTGCCTACCGCGACGAACGATATCCCCACGTCAAACAGGGGTTTCCCTGCGGCATCCCTCCTTTTCGCATATTCGCGCTTGTTTTAGGGCCGCTCAGCGAAGCCCGCCCGCCCAGCTCAGCAGTCCTCCAGCCAGGACCACTTCCTTCTGCCGGTCAGACAGGTTGTGCTCTAGCTCGATGGCCTGCCCGTTTGTCACATCCATCACCACCACTACGTCCGAAAGGATCTGCTCTCTTGCATGGTCCATCCGTAGTTCATGGCCCTGCTGCACGGCCTCGTACGCCTCTGCCGTGCGGAAGGTGAGCGGAAGTATTCCGAAGTTGATGAGGTTCTGACGGTGTATGCGGGCAAAGGACTTGGCGATCACAGCCCTCACCCCAAGGTAGAGAGGCGCCAATGCAGCATGTTCTCTGCTCGAGCCCTGTCCGTAGTTGGCGCCTCCGACAATGAACCCGCCCCCAGCAGCGCGGGCTCTCTCGTAGAAGGAAGGATCGACGGCTTCGAAGCAGTGTTTGGAGATCTCCGGTATGTTGGAACGCAGCGGAAGCACCTTTGCTCCCGCGGGCATGATGTGATCAGTGGTGATGTTGTCGCCGACCTTCAGAAGCACTGTGCCGCTGATCGAGGCCGGCAGCGACTCCGACCTTGGGAGGGGCTTGATGTTGGGCCCTCTAACTATCTCCACACCGCTGCCGTCTTCAGGAGGAAGCACGATCATGGAGTCGTCGACAGAGAATGGCAATGGCCCTGACACTCTGATTGGCGCCCCAAGCTTCCTTGGGTCAGTGATGACACCGGTTAGCGCGGATGCCGCTGCAGTCTCAGCGCTCACCAAGTACACCTGAGCGTCCTTTGTTCCGCTTCTGCCCTCGAAGTTGCGGTTGGACGTTCTCAGAGACACTCCGGCGGATGCGGGCGCTTGCCCCACACCCACACAGGGGCCGCATGTACATTCCAGGATCCGCGCCCCCGCCTCAACTAGGTCGAACAGGGTCTCGTTTCGCGCGAGCATGCTGAGAACCTGTCGCGAGCCTGGTGCGATCACGAGGCTTACATTGGGTGCGATGGTCTTGCCCTTGAGTATGGCCGCCACCTTCTGCAGATCGGCTGCCGATGAGTTGGTGCAGCTGCCGATGAACACCTGGTCCACGCGTGTGCCCACTGTCTCGGATACTTTGACCACGTTGTCGGGGCTATGAGGAAGGGCAATGAGGGGTTCCAGCAGGTCCAGATATATGTCGTAAACCTCGTCGTAGACTGCACCAGGGTCCGCAGAAAGCGGCACGAAGTCTTGTTCGCGGCCTTGAGCCCGAAGGAACTGCCAGGTGATGCTGTCGCTTGGGAATATGGACGCGGTCGCTCCCAGCTCGGCGCCCATGTTGGTGATTGTGGCCCGCTCGAAAACGCTGAGGGAGCCTACGCCGTCCCCGCTGTATTCTATGATTTTGCCCAGTCCGCCCTTTACGGAAAGCCTATGCAGGACCTCAAGTATTACGTCTTTGGCAGAAGTCCATGGAGCCAGGGAGCTGTGGAGTCGAATGCCCACGATGGTCGGCATCTGAAGGTAGAAAGGAAGTCCTGCCATGGCCATTGCGACGTCGAGGCCGCCCGCGCCGATGGCGAGAGCGCCCATTCCGCCTGCGGTAGGAGTGTGGCTATCGGCGCCAAGCAAAGTCTTGCCTGGCACAGCGAACCTCTCGAGATGAACCTGATGGCAGATGCCGTTGCCGGGACGGGAGAATCTGACGCCGAACTTCGCTGCTGCAGTCTGGAGAAATCTGTGATCATCAGCGTTTTCAAAACCCGTCTGCAGTGTGTTGTGATCTACGTAGCTAATGGATAGTTCAGTTCTCACGCGCGGTATGCCCATGGCTTCGAACTCGAGGTATGCCATGGTTCCGGTAGCGTCCTGGGTGAGGGTCTGATCGATCCGTATTGCGATCTCGCTGCCAGGTTCGCCCGTTCCGTGAACGAGATGAGCATGGATGATCTTCTGGGCTAGACTACGCATGACACACATCATCTCCTACAAGGTCATTTGCCAAGAGGAATCTGTCGGAGTCGCACGTAGATGTGGACTTGAGGGCTAACGCCACACTATCGCCTGCCCAATGCCGTTTTCGCCAGTCTGAAACCTGGCAGGCATACCTCACGTTCCTATGCTATTGAGTCACCCGGCCGGCGCGCACCTCCAATGCTCTCAGGTACTCCTCACGGGCAGCCGTCAAGTGCTGGCGCATCAACTGCTCTGCAAGCGCCACGTCCTTTTTCTCAACTGCCGCCAGAATCGCTACGTGCTCTCGCAACGCAGAAAGCTTTCGAGACTCCTCGGATAGAGTCACCCCTCTGAACGCGGCCTGATACTCCTGGTAGGTGTCGATCAGCCTAATCAACTGAGGCATTCTCGATGACCTGAATAGCGTGTCGTTAAACTGCCGAGCGACCCCCAATAGCTCCGCAATGTCGCCCTCATCAGTAAGGCGCCTCATTTCGGCTACGAGCTGGTAGAGCGTTCCCATCTCCTCTTCCGTGATGTTCTGGATTACGAAAGGGATTACCGCCACTTCCAGAGCCTCGCGAATGGCGAAAACTTCTATGGCAGCCTTCGGCGTGATGCCGAGGACCACGACGCTCCTCCGAGGTTGGTATTCGATCAAGCCCTCCGTTTCCAGTTTGCGCATTGCCTCGCGAATGGGCGTACGGCTGACTCTCAGTTTCTCGGCCAACTCCTTTTCTATCAGACGGTCGCCGTCTTTCAGCTCGCCTTGGAAAATCGCCTGCCTGAGGGTTTCATGGACGAGCTCCCTTATTGTTCTCGCGTTGGAAGGGTCGAAGGAAGCCATTGGGGCTTTCATCCTGATGATCACTCCAATACTGCACATGCTACGGATACTGTATTTCGGTATACGGGATACCTTGCTGACTATTCTGCTTCATTCTCCGTTGACGGGGCAAGTCCTTTCGGTGCACTGGGTATTTCTGCAGGTACATTGCCGCCCATACGGTTATCGGCTAGGCTTTCCTGGCGATTACGATGCACTCATCTCCAGATACGTATGGACTATAGGCCGAAGGCCACGCCCCGCCCGCGGCTTTCTGCCCTCATCTCCAGATACGTATGGACTATAGGCATAATCCGAGTAGAACCCCTCCGCGCGAAATCCTTCTCCCGCAAGCATCTCCTTCATGCGGGACGGGGAGCAGGTGGACTCGAGGCTTGCCTCCACTGTGATCTGGGCGTGTGAACCATTGTGCCTGTAGCTGATCTGATCGACTAATCTGAGCGTGGGGTCAATCGTCTTCATTTGAACCGTTTGAACCACGATCCCCCCAGTGTCCGGGTTGATGTCTTGAATGCCAAGCCATGGATTGGACTCGCCCGGCTGGCATGTGCCGGCGTCGAAGTCAAAGGCCAGTAACCCTGAGTTCTCGAGATGGCGGTATGCGGAGCGGAATACGCGCTGTCGTTCCTCGTCGGCATGCATGTAGATCATGGTGAACTATGGAATTATTATTAGTGAGAACCTGCGACCCTCAAGATCGAACTCCCTCATATCACCCTGATGCAGAACCGGCTCGAAGCCGAGCGTCCGGGCCTTTTCCCTGGACATCTCCAGCATGGGAGCGGATAGGTCAAGCCCCACGACCGTGTAGCCGCTGCCGAGCAGATGCAGCAAGACCCGACCAGTTCCGCATGCGATATCCAGCACCGGTCCGCCCTGCTTCTTGGCAAGGTCGCGGTAGAAGGCCAGGTCATCGGTAAACTGAATGGTGCGGTCATAGAGGTTGTCGTTTCCGTAGGAGTCGACCGCCGTGGCCAGACCGTTGTCGAGGAGCCTCCTGGCCATCCCAAAGTACAGGTCCATGCAATTGCCTCCTCTATGTATGCACTATTGAACGCTTCCGAATGCCAGTGGCACATTCCGGAATGGAGCCCTGGATCAGAGGATTCGAACTGATGCTCGGAATTCCTCCATGTTAGGCGAGTGCCGACTGGGCTTCCGCATGCCGCAGCGGGCGCAACGCGCGTAGCTGGGCATAAAGGAAAGGCGGCGCGGCGGCGCCGCCCACCGCCTATGCTCTTGTGCTTGTTCGGGCGAGCGGTCGCCTGCGATGGCGCCGAGATTCTCATTTCTGAGTGAAACGGCGGGTGCAGATTCTCATCCGTGAGGATTTTGCGGCGGCCCGCACTCAAAAACGAGAAACTTCGCCCGTCCCCAGGGCGCGCGCCATCGGGGCGCGACTGAGTGCCGGTAGCGGGTCGCCGGTGGAAGGATGCCTGCAGCGGGTACAAAGCGCGTAGCTGGACATAAAGGAAAGGCGGGGGAATGGCGGCGCGGCGGCGGCCCCTACCGCATATGCGCTTGTACTCGTTCGGGCGAGCAGTCGCGGGTGACGGTGCCGGGATTCTCATTTTTGAGTGAAACGGCGGGTGCAGATTCTCATCCGTGAGCATTTTCCGGCGGCCCGCACTCAAAAATGGGAAACTCGGTCCGGTCCCAGGACGCGCGCCATCGGGGCGCCGTTGAAGCGCCACTGAGTGCCGCCAATGGATTGCGAGCGCCGGGATGCCCACGAAGGTCACACAGCGCGTAGCTGGGCATAAAGGAAAGGCGGCGCGGCGGCGCCGCCCACCGCATATGCTCCTGTGCTTGTTCAGGCGAGCAGTCGCGGGTGACGGTGCCGGGATTCTCATTTTTGAGTGAAACGGCGGGTGCAGATTCTCATCCGTGAGGATTTTCCGGCGGCCTGTGCTCAAAAATGGGAAACTCGGTCCGGTCCCAGGGCGTGCGCTATCGGGGCGCGACTGAGTGCCGGTAGCGGGTCGCCGGTGGAAGGATGCCCGCGGCGGGCGCAACGCGCGTAGCTGGGCATAAAGGAAAGGCGGCGCGG
>JAYFQW010000030.1 GCA_034926675.1 Clostridia bacterium
CAGTGGCATCATGCGCGGCGCCGGCGACACCATGCCCTCCATGTGGATTTCAATGTTCACTACTGTAGTAATACGCGTGCCACTAGCGTATCTATGGGCGTGGCTTACCAGGAGCCAAACGTACCCTGCAGGATCGCCTGATGCGCTGTTCTTTGCGCTCCTCATAAGCTGGGTGCTTGGGGCTGTGGCCACCTACCTTTGGTACCGCCGAGGCGCCTGGCAAGATAAATCCCTCATCCCATCTTCAGAACCCCTGACGGCATAAGACCTGCACCTGCGGTGCAAGCATTCGCCGGGTACACGGCTGCCTGCGCCCACCAGCCGAGGGTAAGCGTCAAATAGCTGTTCTCAATTACTGCCTTGACACGTCCAGTGCTCTCGGGACTTGCCTGAGTTACTCTCCGTAACAGAAGCTCGTCTTTCGAATGCACTCAGCAATGACCGCCTCAAGAAACTCCTTTCTCCTTACAGCTGATGGATTGTCCATCCATCAGCGTGGGGGTTGGTTTCTCTAAGTAGTTCTCAATTAGTCTTTGCGTGATACGCCAGTTTGCATTCTGACCCCTGCTAGACGCCTGTTGGGCGTCGGGGGAGGCGTAACTCAGATGCGATTCGTACGACAACTCGACGAAGATGAGGTCCGCGTCCTTGAGACTATGAGACGTACTGCTGTAGGACGGGTGTCGCAGAGGGCGCATATGGTGCTCGTGTCGAACAGGCGCTACTGCATCGCGGAGATTGCGCGCGTGTTCGACACCTCTGAAAACACAGTCAGGCAGTGGATCGAGCGCCATGAACGCGACGGGGTCGACTGTCTCGACGACAGACCTCGCAGCGGCAGGCCGCCGAAGGTTTCGGCGACCGCCCAAGCCGCCATCCATGAGGACGTCCTCAAGCTTCTTTCCGAGCTTGGACACGCGTTTGCTCTGGGCTGCAGCTCGCCTGAGTAGGCAGGAGTACTTTCGACTCCAGACCGAAATGTCGCGCGTAATAGAGTGGCCGTAAGCACAGGCGAAGGAAGTCCTTCGCATACACCATGAGAGCTGCCTGACTCGTAGCAAGCCTATCGAGTCCGGCAGCTCTTCTGCAGTACACCGGAGGTTCCTACATAGCTGTGCGAACATATCAAACACACGCACGCGCGTTCATGCGTGCGCATCTCAGCCGCATTTACCACGCACTTAAGCGAAAGCTGCGGTGATAACGCACAATATCGAACAACAAATGAACGGATATACGAACACCAAACTAGCAACGATCCAGCTTCGAATGGAGCAGAATCCTACCTCCCATATGCACACGTAACGCGATTCGGGCTGATGCGCCCAGCAATCTGCGGCGTACGGCATTCGTAAAGCCACACATCTGTGCATTCACATGGACGGGTAATGCGTCGAACGCTGGCTGAGAATCCTCAGGGGACTTGGAGAATCAATTCATCAGTTCCAGGCATTGACTAACGGTCGATATGATTGTATGATGTTCGCAGAGGCCAATAATGAACATCTAGCGAACACTGTACCTTTCCATGATAGGCAAAGTACTAAAGGATAGGATGTAGAGTGCATGGCTAACGTGGAGAGAACAGAAAAAGATAGAAGGCATAGAAGGATTTCCGAGCTGATAATGGATGGGAAGCCGCTGACTGTTGAGTTTCTGAGCAACAGATTCGGCGTCTCACTCATGACCATCAGAAGGGACCTTGAACACCTGGAAGCTCGGGGACAGCTCGTGAGAACAAGGGGCGGAGCTGAACCGGTGTGGTACAGCGAGCACGAACCTTTCTACTTGATCAGGGCCAGGGAGAATGTAAGCGAAAAGGAGGCCATTGCGAGGACAGCTGTAGAACTCCTGAACGATAGGGAGGTGATCATCCTTGACGTGGGTACAACCTTCCTAAGCCTGGTACATGCGCTTACACCCATAAGAGACCTTACGGTAATGACCAATTGGATACCTAATGCGCTGGAGCTGGCGAAAAGACCTGAAGTGCAGACTATCCTGTTGGGAGGCACACTAAGGAAGTCCGAACTGTCATGCGTCGGGAAGATGGTCGAGGAGTCCTTGCATAACATAAATGCCGACAAAGCGTTCATAGGCGTGTCGGGCGTAGACCCCGTAAAGGGCATCACAGACTACAACCTTGACGAGGTAGAGATAAAGAGGGCTATGATACGAGCCGCACAGGAAGTCATTGTCCTCGCCGATCATTCGAAGATGGGGAAGGTAGGACCCATAAGCATCGCCCCGCTCTCTGCAGTGACCACAATGGTGGTTGACAGTAACACAAGCGAGGAGCAGTGCGAGATGCTTCGCAGCCATGGGATCAAAGTGATCATAGCGCCAAACCTGACGAAACACGAATAGGAACCAATATGTGCGCATTGCTGTAGCACAGTATCGCAGCGATGAGTCGTTTGATGGGAAGGGGCTCTTGCGCAATGGCACCAAGGATGATAGTTATGCTTACTCATCATGACAAGACTGTGGAAAACGCCATGGATGTGTTCAAGGGATGCAGCGACCTACCAGTGCAGTATTGGGGTTTGAAGGATGTGGGGCTGGCCGCCCCCAAAATGAAGGAGCTAGTGAAAGCATTCAAGGATCTGGGCAAGACAGTGATCTTTGAAGTCGTGGCTTATGAAGAACAGGATTGTTTGCGTTCGGTCGATCTAGCAATCGAATGCGGGATAGAGAATCTGACGGGGACCGTGTACTATCCGTCGGTGCTGGAGCGGCTTAGGCAGAACAAGATCAGGTACTATCCGTTCTGTGGCAAGAGGCGCAACATGCCGGGCGTGATGGTCGGAACGAGAGCAGAGATCATAGCAGAAGGCGTAAGGCTACAGGAGAGCGGCGTCGACGGGATAAACCTCATTCCCTTCAGGCACAAAGAGGAGGATCCCGTCACACTCACACGCGAGTTCATGCGACAGGTTCATCTACCAATAATCATCGCCGGAAGCATAGACAGCTACTCTAGGCTAGACCTGATGAAAGACATGAGTCCTTGGGGATTCACCATAGGAAGCGCATTCTTCAACGGCAGCTTCGTGCCCGGAGGTTCATTTAGGAACCAGGTCGAAGCTGTTGTTGCTTACATGCAGAAGGATGCCGGGCCTAACGGCCGATAGCGGCTGACGACTGAGATGGCAGGTTATAGAGGTCTATGTGCCACTGGAATCGGGAATTGCAGGAGGTAGTCAGATGAAGAAGATCAAGTTCGAAGGCATCTACCCCGCGATGGTCGTACCCTTCAAGCCGAGCGGAGAGACTGACCTGGAGGGTGCGAAGAAACTAGTCGAGTTCTTCATGTCCTCAGGCTGCTCGGGCGTCCTATGCAACGGTTCTACCGGCGAAGCGGCAAGCCTTACTCGCGATGAGCGTAAAGATGTGATCCACGCTGTCACAGAGGCCGTGAGAGGCCGCGGTAAAGTCATAGCCGGCACAGGCGCCCCGACCACGAGGGAGACGCTGGTGCTCACAAAGGACGCGATGGATGCCGGCGCGGACGCCGCACTCGTAATAACCCCCTACTTCATCAGGCCCACCAAGAAGGGCTTGTATCTACACTATGCCGAGATCGCCAAGGTCGGAATTCCCGTGCTCTGCTACAACCTGCCTCCTCCGACAAGGCAGGAAGTAGATGCCGACACGCTCGAGAAGCTCATAGAGTTGGAGAACATAGTAGGTCTGAAGGACAGCAGCGGCAACATGAGCTATCTTTCCGAGATATACAGGCGTTTCGGCGACAAGATCAGCATCCTGTCTGGCGCAGATGACCTTACCCTTCAGGTATTTGCGATGGGAGTCAAGGGTGCAATCCTAGGGCTTGCTAATATAGCGCCCGCACAGGTAGTGGAGCTGCAGAAGCTAGTGAAGGCAAACAGGATGGACGAAGCCCGCGAGCTATACTTCAGGCTCCTACCTATAGCGAACTGCATAAATGTATCGTTCAATTTCCCAGCCCAAATCAAAGAGGCGGTTCGCCAGCTCGGGCATCCCAGCACTCCGCCTCGCCTGCCCCTCCTACCTGTGGAGTCGGAAGAGGCCGAGGCCATCCGGAAGGCTCTCGCATACGCCGGATTGCTTTCCTAGAACCTGTCCGGGCCTGGACGGCACACCATCCAGGCCTGGACCTTGTTCACAGAATCAAGCGGAGGTATCTGTAAGTGTCTGACTCGATTGCCGCAGCACTTGATTGCATCACATACGGGGTGCAGATCATCGGGGTGAAGACATCCCAGCACATGAACGGAATGACGGCGGCCTGGGTGACTCAAGTGTCAAGGGAGCCTCCCATGGTGCTGGCAGCTATAGGGAAAACCCACTACACGAGCGAGTTAATCCCGGAAGCCAAATGCTTCTCGGTGAACATACTCACAGACACCCAGTTCGAGCTGGCTCAAAGATGCGGTTTCGGGACCGGTCGTAATACCGAAAGGCTGGCCGATCTTCCCATAATCTATGAGAGCACTGGAGCCCCCATCGTGAGTGACTGCGCCGCCTATCTGGACTGCCGGCTGGTGCATACGTTCGACATTGGCAACTGCATGCTTTTCGTAGGCGAAGTTGTCGCTGCCCGCAGTTCGAACGCAGATGTTCTGGCGTATGACGTCGAGAGGTTCTTCGGGAAGAGATGATCATGCCATGCGGGCTAACGATGCGGAGAAACGGGGAATAACTGATGGAGTACATCCTGGCGCTGGATCTTGGAACCACAGCTCTAAAGATAATGCTCTTCCGCACCGACGGGACTGCAGTGGCGAAATCCTCCAGGGAGTATAAGCTCATAACGCCCACGCCCCTCGAGGTGGAGCTCCCGGCAGAAACCTACTGGTCGGCCTTTAAGGATGGCCTCAGTGAAGTCATGGCGTTGTCAAGGGTAAAGCCATCCGAGATCAAGTCTCTGGGCATTTCTGCCCAAGGCGAAACACTAGTGGCGATAGACAACGATGGCAACCCCCTCATGAACGCCATAGTCTGGCTAGATAACAGAGCACAGGACGAGGCGGCAGAGCTATCAAGGCACTTCAACTTCGGCAGCGAAGAGACTTGGAGCGTGACGGGACAGGTAAAATCGCTTCCGATATGGCCCTCATCCAAGATCCTCTGGCTCAGGCGGAACGCACCCGAGTTGTTCCGGAGGACTGCCAAGTTCCTGCTTCTGGAGGACTATTTCATCTATCGCATGACTGGCAGCTTCGTATGCGAAGGCTCGCTCATATGCACCACTGCCTATTGGGACTTCCAGAAGAAAGCCTGGTGGCCCGATATGCTCAGGTACATAGGCATAGGCGACGACAACCTCCCTGAGATAAGAGAATCGGGTGAGATAGTTGGCCCAATCAAGTCCGATGTTGCAGTTGAGCTAGGACTCTCTTCTGAAACGATAGTGACCACTGGGGCGCTTGACCAAGCATGCGGAGCCATAGGAGTAGGGAACATCAAACCAGGTATTGTTTCGGTCAACACCGGAGCCGCTCTCGCAATCTGTGCCACAGTGAACGAGCCTTTCTTCGACCCTGACGGCAACCTTCCTCTCCATTATCATGGGATGCCCGACTCATACTTCGCCCATACATGCACCATGGGCGGGATGGTTCTTCGCTGGTTCAGGGATGGTTTCTGTCAGCCAGAGATGACCGCTGGTTCCCTTTCAGGTATGGACGCCTACGACATCCTTAGCAGAGAGGCGGCCCAGGTGGCGCCTGGCAGCGACGGCCTTATGATGCTGCCGCATCTGCAGGGCGCATGGGCGCCCGAGTTCAACCCCAAGGCCAAGGGTGTTTTCTATGGTCTCACGCTGCACCATACGAGACCGTACTTTGTAAGGGCGATCATGGAAGCAATAGCCTACGCCATAAGGAACAGCCTGAAGGTGCTAGAGGGAAAGGGCATCCGCCCAAGCGAGATACGTTCGCTCGGAGGAGGATCCAGGAGCAAGGTATGGGGGCAGATCAAAGCGGATGTCATACAGCGACCCTTATATACCATGAAGAACGAGGAGGCAGGCTGCTTGGGCGCCGCGATACTGGCCGGTGTTGCGACAGGTACGTACAAGAGTGTCGAGGACGCAGTGGCCAAGGTTGTCGCCATCGATGACAAGATTGAGCCGGATCCTAATAACGCCAAAGTGTATGACAAGGCCTTTGATGGATACATAGGCCTTTACAATTCGCTTCTGAGTACATTCGATAAGGAGTAATCGTGCTTTGCGGATAGGGGAGGGCAGGTGATCGAAGGCAAGGAATGGCTAGAGTGTTGCGAATCCAGGCTAGTCTCGGGTGTAGAAAGTCCGGTGCTACTTACCACACAACGAGAAGGAGGATCACACAATGCTTAAGAGAGGGCTAGTACTCGTAATAACGGTCCTGCTTGCAACCACTATGGTCATGGGCGTCTCTGCTGGAGACGACGCATGGGAGTGGCAGCCTGCTCCCAAGGTGATCGAGATAGGCGCGATCAACCCGTTCACAGGCTCTTCCGCCATGTCTGGGGAGCTCATGAGGCGTGGTATGGAAATAGCCCTGAACAAGATCAACGCTGAAGGCGGCATAAACGGGGTACCCGTGAAGGCAGCCTATGAGGACACAAAGGGCACTCAGGACGGCGCCGTCGCCGCCATCAACAAGCTCCTGTACGAGAACAAGGTCATCGCAACCCTGTGCTCGGACTATAGCACCCTCAACCACGCGGTCAGCCAGACCATACTCGCCGCCAAGTGCCCCGCCGTGTTTGGCGGTTCGGCCTGGTCGGTAAGGGAACTCAAGAACCCCTGGATGTTTGGCACCAGGACCAACGACAAACTCAACGCCGGCATTGTCGCGAAATTCATGGTCGAGGATCTGAAGCACAAGAAGATATCGGCCCTTTACAGCGACGAAGCATTCGGAGTAGGCGGATTCCAGCAGATCTCCAAGGTCCTCAAGGAGAAGTACGGCATTGAGGTCCTCAATCCACAGAAATTCGCCAAGAGCTCGAAAGACTACACAGCACAGCTTCTCGCCATCAAGAAAACCGGCGCGACCTGCATATTCTCCTGGAGCACCAACCCCTCGGATAACGCTGTCATCCTGAGACAGATGAAGGAACTGGGAGTAAACGTTGAGGTGGTCGGATGCCCTGCTTACGGAAGCCTCTCGATTACGCTCTCCCTAGCCGCAGATGAGGCCGAAGGCATCTACGCGATACTTGACTATACACCAATCGCCGAGGGCAAGTGGGTCAAGTACTTCAATGAAGAGTCTATCAGGAGATATGGCAAGCCGGCAGACAGCGACCAGCAGTGGCCCTATGACAGCTGCCTGATCATAGCCGAGGCGATGAGGAAAGCTGGAGTAGTCCGCGATTACAACGGAAAGAAACAGATAATGCCCGTGGAGCAAGCCCGCCAGGCAATCAGGGAAGCTATGGTCAGAATCCATAACTTCAGCGAGGGTACGACGAAGGTGTACGACATCGATGCCAACCAGGATCTCGCCCACTCGATGGTGCTCGTGAAGGTCAAGAGCGGTGCTCACGAGTTCGTCAAGTTCGTCGAGTACAAGTGAGCAGACCCAGAGCGCTATGACGTTGCACAGAACACTGGAAAATCGAGTCTAGTGTGAACAAGTGATGGAACGGGGCTCTTTGGAGGCCTTGGCCACTAAAGGCCTCGTTCCGGGCCTCAAAGGAGGATCGCAAACTGTGGACATCTCCATTATCCTGCAGCTTACAATAGGCGGCCTAGCGATGGGCGCCATCTACGGGCTGATCGCGCTCGGGATGAACCTGATTTACAACGCTACCGGTGGCCTCAATTATGCCCAGGGCTCGCTTGTTATGCTAAGCGCGTATGTCAGCCTGTCATTTGCCAGGTGGTTCACCGGATTAGGCAATTCGATGATCCTCGCTGCACTATGCGCGATTCCGACAATGGGGATCGTAGGTGCGATCTTCGGCCGTCTGTTGTATGAGCCGATCCGCATGGAGAAGTCATCGAGATTCACGTTGGTGGCATTGGCCGCTGGCATCTTGATTAGTGAGACAGTGCCCCACATATGGGGCAAGCTGCCTCACATGCTGCCTCGTTTCATATCGAAGGCATCCATAAGGGCTGGGGATCTCGTATTCAATACCCAAAGCCTGCTCATAATCGGTGTGGTATCCATCACCCTGATAGTGCTCCAGATCCTACTCAACAGGACGCAATGGGGCCTGATGATGAGGGCCGTTGGCCAGAGCAAAGAGGTATCGAGCCTCATGGGGATCCCGGTCCGGCAGTCTATCAGGCTGACCTTCGCGGCAAGCACGATGCTTGCAGCCATCGCTGGGATCATGGCAGGCCCGATCTTCTACGTATCCCCGCTTCTACTTGACCTTTCCACCAAAGGATTCGCGGCGGCGGTGCTCGGTGGCTTTAGCCCACGGGTTTCGGGCGCTCTGCTTGCCGGGATCCTCATAGGCCTAGTTGAGACGTACTCGGCCTTCTTCCTCTCGTCAGCATATCGGGATGCGTGGGGATTCTTCTTCCTAATATGCTTCCTACTCGTCAGGCCGGTTGGCATATTTGGCGAACAACACGCAACGAAGGTCTAGATGAGACGATTAAGGAGTCAGGATCATGAAATCTAGATACGTGCTACTGCCAATATCCGTAGCTCTGCTTGTACCTCTAGTTGTTAAGTCGGAGTATGCCATCTATGTGATTACCATGGGCGCCCTCTATGGCATATTGGCCATTTCCCTGAACGTTATCATGGGCCTCGGAGGCGTATTTTCTCTGGGACATGCCGCGTTCTGGGGAATAGGCGCCTACGTCGCTGCCAACCTTCTCGTGAGGCTTCATATGCCCTTCATAGCCGCGCTGATCGCAGGGGGGCTGGTGAGCGGTTTGGCAGGCGTAGCCCTAGGTATACCTAGCCTCAAAGTAAGGAGCACATACCTATGCGTTACCACAATGGGCTTCAACATCATAGTTGTTCTTGTGCTCACCAACTGGATAAAGGTTACGCGTGGTTCTGACGGATTCCCCAACATCCCTCCGCCTTCCTTTGGTTCCTTCGTTTTCGATACAAGACTAGGGAAGTACTTCGTAACAATGGGATTGCTCATCCTTGCTATATGGGCTTTCTCGCGTCTCAAGGAATCGAGAGTGGGCAGAGCTATACAGGCCACGAGGGACAATGAAATCGGGGCAACTGCGTGCGGAGTCAATGTACACTACTATAGGGTTCTGGCGTTCGCTCTCAGCGCTGCGATGGCCGGAATGGCGGGTGCGCTATTCGCTGCTTTGCAGGGATATATCGCCCCAGATACATTCGCCGGTTCGACGTCGACGCTGTTGGTGTCGATGCTTCTGATTGGAGGCTCAGGCTCTGTTTGGGGTCCGGTAATCGGAGCGTTTTGCCTGCAGGCGCTTTCGGAGAGCATGAGGTTCCTCTCCGACTATGCGATGGCCTTCTACGGGCTGATCATAGTCCTCGTTGCGCTGTGGTTGCCTAAGGGGCTCGACGGACTTGCCAGGGCCGGAATAGCTAGGATAATGGCTAGAATAGCCCCTCAACAACGGAAGAGATCTGTAGGAAGGGGGGCATGATCGCGATGGCTGCAATACTTGAGACCAAAGAACTGACCAAGAATTTCGGAGGGCTGGTTGCCCTTAGGGACATAGATATGAGAATCGAGCGGGGTGAGATCAGGGGTCTGATCGGCCCCAACGGCTCCGGAAAGAGCACGTTCATTAACGTTGTGATGGGCCTCTACATGGATGCCAAAGGAGAGATTACCTTCCAAGGGGATAAGCTCGATGACAAGAAGCCCCACGTACGGATAGGCATGGGGATGAGTCGTACTTTCCAGGCTTCCCGCCTTTTCGATGGCATGACGGTCAAGCAGAACGTGGTCGTCGGGCGGCACTGCCAGATGAAGTCGGGCGTATTCGGATCGCTGGTCAGGGACAAGTCTTTCAGGGAAGAGGAGAGGGCTTCGTTTGAAGAAGCAGAGAAGTGGCTCAGCTTCGTGGGCTACGAGGGTACTGGTGATGAGATGGCGGATGGACTGGCGCACGGGCCGAGGAGGCTCGTGGAGATAGCACGCTCACTTTCTTCGCACCCGAAGCTCCTGATGCTTGACGAACCAGCAGCCGGCATGAACCCTGTTGAGAAAGACGAACTCCTCGAGATCATCGAACGCATCAGGGATCTTGGTGTCACTGTACTGGTAATAGAACATGACATGAAGATGGTCATGAGGCTGTGCGACCGCATCTCGGTCCTCAACTTCGGGGCCAAGATCGCAGAGGGCACTCCGAAGGAAGTACAGAACGACCCTCAAGTGATCGAGGCTTATCTGGGTGAGGTGACCACATATGCTTAAGGTAGAAGGTATAGAGGTGTTCTACGGCAAGATCCAGGCACTGTTCGGGGTGAGCATCGAAGTTAACGAAGGCGAGGTGGTCGCGATCATAGGGGCGAACGGCGCCGGCAAGACGACCACTCTGCGAACCATAATCGGGCTACAGAAGCCGACAAAAGGGACAGTTGTTTTCGATGGTCATCAGCTGAACGGCAAGGATACCGACTGGATCGCAAAGCAGGGCATATCGATGGTCCCAGAGGGCAGGCAGGTGTTCCCGTATTTCACTGTACGCGAAAACCTATTGTCGGGCGCATGTGGTCGGAGGCAGATGGGCGCATCGGCCCGTGAGGTGGAAAAGGACATCCAAGCCATGCAAGAGCTGTTCCCAAGGCTCAAGGAGAGGACGAATCAGAAGGCATGGAGCCTTAGCGGTGGAGAACAGCAGATGCTCGCCTTGGCGAGGGGACTTCTCGGTAAGCCGAAGCTATTGATGCTGGACGAGCCCTCCTTGGGTCTCGCACCCGTCATAGTTCAGGACGTATTCAAAGCCATAAAGACCATCAATGAGCAGGGTACGACGATACTTCTGGTCGAGCAAAACGCCAACCTAGCGCTTTCCCTGGCAGACAGGGGATATGTTCTGGAAGGCGGCAAGGTGACCATCACTGGGACGGGCAAGGACTTGAGGGGGAACGAGAAGGTCAAGGAAGCCTACCTTGGAGGTTGATCCCCACTGACAGCCTAACGTTGGCACAGATGCACTAACGCCGAGATACACTTGGAGGTCACGAGATGCGGTACAAGATAGTCGCTATGACTGACAACGCAAACAGAAGCTACGACATTGAGAGTGAAGTCCTCGAAAGGATCGGGGGCGAGCTAACGGTCTCGGAGTGCAAAGATCCCAAGGAGATAATCGAACTCTGCAAAGAAGCCGACGGCATAATCACTGAATATGCTCCCATAACAGCTGAGGTAGTTGAGAACCTGAGCAAATGCAGAGTCATATCAAGGTACGGGGTGGGGTACGACAATGTGGATGTCGACGCATGCACAAGGAAGGGCATCTATGTAGCCAATGTCCCCGACTACTGCGCGGAGGAAGTCTCTGACCACGCACTTGCGTTGATGATGGCTTGCGCTCGGCAGATAGCTTACCGCGACAGGATGGTTCGTAGTTGCATGTGGGACATAAAGGGTGCTCCTATCCATCGCATAGCTGGAAAAGTGTTTGCCTTTCTGGGCTTCGGAACGATTGCGCGTTGTCTGTTAAGGAAGATCATGGGATTTGGCTTTGGGAGAATTCTCGTCTACGATCCGTACGTGAAGGCGGAAGTGGTAAGGGAACTAGGCGCTGAGCAGGTCGACCTCACAACTGCACTTAGGGAAGCTGATTTCGTCTCCATACACATGCCGGCGAACGACGCTACGCAGGGCTTGATTGGTGAGAAGGAGCTAGAGCTGATGAGGCCTACGGCGATCCTGATCAATACCTCTAGAGGCACGATTGTCGACGAGAAGGCGCTTGCAGATGCTCTGAAGAGGAAGGCTTTAGGTTGTGCAGGCTTGGACGTGCTGGAACATGAACCGATTGAGCCCGGGAATGCGCTAATCGGGCTTGACAACTGCGTGTTGACAGATCATGTCGGCTGGTGCAGCGAGGAAGCGAGGGCCGAGCTTAAGCGGAAGGTAGCGGAGAATGTGCGCGATGCTTTGGAGGGCAGACGTCCCAAATACGCGGTTAACAAGGTAGAAGTCAGATACGTTGAATAAGGCGTTTCAGCTGATCAAGCGTCGACGATTTGGGGGAAGGTAGAATGAGTGTACCGATGTTGCTAGTGCCTGCTGAAAGGCTCATCAAGATAGTAAGAGCCATACTTGTGTCAATAGGCATGTCTGCCGAAGACTCGGCGATTGCTGCCGATGTGCTGGTCGAGACGGATGCGAGGGGCGTTAGCTCACATGGGATCGTAGCATTGCCCTCATATGTGAGGCAGATGCGGGAAGGCGGTTCAGACCCTAAGGCAAAGGTCGCCGTAGTTAGGGAATCAGGTGGGACTTGCCTCATAGACGGGCGTTACGGAATGGGCCAGGTGGTATCCGTAAAGGCAACGAGGAAGCTCATAGAGCTCGCAGAAGAACACGGTGTATCGGTAGTGTGCGTCAAGAACAGCAACCATTTCGGCGCCGGCGCCTATTACGCCATGATGTGCGCTGCGGCCGGACAGATAGGGTTTGCCATAAGCAATGCGACGCCGGTGCTAGTGGCGCCCGGAGGGCGCGGCCCAGCGGTCGGGAACAACCCCGTAGCCATAGCAGTGCCGACCGCCGATGGAGCCCCTGTAGTCCTGGATATGGCTCTCAGCGTAGTAGCGGTGGGAAAGATGATTAACATAGCTAATTCCGGCGGTGTGATGCCCAGCGATTGGCTTGTGGACGAGAATGGCAGGCCTTCGCTAGACGTGCACGTCCTTTCGAGGGGTGGGGCGGTGTTCCCATTCGGCGGGTACAAGGGCTACGGTCTGGCCGTCATGGCTGAGATTCTTTCTTCGGTGTTGCCAGGGGCAGGTGTGACCAAGGAACTGCGAGACTTCATACTACATCCCGACCAGAGGGCGCTGCAGGGGCATTTCTTCCTATCCATTGATGTATCCCGGTTCCAGGAGCTGGGCACATTTGAGGCCCGAGTCAGCTCACTCGGTAGGGAGCTCCGCGAAGGCGGGAGGGCTGAAGGAACGGAACGGCTGTTCATGCCAGGGGACATGGAGAACGATACGCAGCACAGGTCCGCAGAGAGCGGAGTCGCCATACCCGAGCATGGATGGAAGGGCCTCGTCAGGCTCGCAGGCGAGCAGAAACTAGACCTCGACATGTCCTTGTAGACCCGCCCAGCTTGCCGCCTCTCGGCTGGTATCATACGGGCAGGGCGTGGAGAAGGGTTCATGATGAGGCTAGATCATCGTGTGACCATTGTGACGGGGAGTGGACGGGGCACAGGAAGAGCCATGACAGATGCGGTGGAACAGCGTTGAACTGAAGAGGGACGCAGCCGACGAACGGCAGTGACGGGCCCAAGGCAGCAGGGGCGGGCTGCGCCGGCGACATGCGATTGTCATAGTGGGAGGAAATCGATATGAGGAAGACGCGGATTGGGCTGATGGTGGTGGCCAGCCATTTCGAAAGCGGAGGCGAGAGGGCTGACGATCTGACCAGGGCGACCAAGGATATGTTGGTGAACGCCGGCTACGAAGTGCTGGCGGCATCCAAGACTGTATGGGACCCTGCGGACGCGATGGAGGAAGGGGCACTGATCTCAAAAGGCGAGCCTGATCTTGTGCTCGTGATCCACGCAAGCTGGGTGCTCGACTCACTGCAATTCGCACTCCAGTCTGCCATGGACTGCCCCATGGTGATGTGGGCGGTTCCCTACATAAACACGTTCTCGTTGGCGTGCGTGCAGCATTTCGGGAGCGTCCTGAAGCAGCGTGGCATGAGCTGCCGCTACCTGTACGGTCTGCCCGGCGACAAGGCCCTCCAGAACAGGCTTGCGATATACGCCGCGGCGGCAAGGGCGCACCGCGCGGTGAAGAAGGCCCGTGTGGCCCTGATCGGCCCGAGGCAAACGTGGCGCGTAGCAGGACCTCAGGATTCGACGATTGAGGAGTGGGACTTCTCGGAGAAGTTCGGCGCCAGCATCGTCCATATCGAGATGGAGGAGCTCATAGGTGCTGCGGAGGCGCAGAGCGAAAGCGCAGCCCTTGACGCATTGAACACGATCCGCAAGGACCGCCTGGGCAAGTGCCTTGCAGATGATGAGCGCCTTCTTTGGTACACCAAGGTGTATTTGGGAATAAAGCAATTGGCGTTACGCTATGGGTTAACTGCGGTTGCGGCAGAGTGCTATCCCAATTACATAGGGCTTACCAATGTCCCCGCTTCGTGGCTTGCCGACGAAGGGTTCGTTGTGGAGACGGAAGGCGATATCGGGCACGCGACGATGATGCTAGCTCTCAACGAGATGGCGCCCGGGATCACAGCGCTTGCAGAAGCTGGTGGCTACGACGTAGCATCCAACGGGTTATACCTTGCCCACGGAGGCAGTAGTGCACACTCGTTGGCGGGTGATGTATCCACTGCATACATACCCAAGACGGGCAAGTTCGTAGGACTAAAGTACAAGCCTACTCCTGTCGTCACACTCGCAAGCATAAGGGGCGGCAACGGAGCTTACAGGTTGTCAGTGACTACGGGTTCTATTGAAGAGGCTAACCAGGCCGAATGGGAGGATGCCGGATACAGGCTGGTAGCAAAGTTCAGGCCCAGAATCGCGGTAGAGGATTTCTTCGACGGGTTGCTGGACGCCGGTACTGATCACCATGTCCTTATCCACGAAGGGGATCTCACTAAACAGCTAGCTGTCTTCTGTGATCTTTTTGGAGTAGAAAAGGTAGACCTATAGATACGAGTTGGGAGAGACAAGCGTGGCAGGCCAGACAGATGAGCTTCTCTGAGTACCTATAGAACCGGGTTCGCGCACCGAAGAGAGGGATTAAGAATGAAGGAAGACGTCAGTCTGGCCAAAGTCCTTGGCAGGAAAGACGTGTTGAGCCTTGCGTTTGGCTCTATGATAGGTTGGAGTTGGGTTATGCTGGCCGGCTCCTGGGTTTCGCAGGCGGGTTTCGTAGGGGCGATAGCGGCATTTGTCATATCCGGCATCATGAGTGCTCTAGTAGGGCTAGCGTATGCAGAGTTGGCAACCACTTTCCCGCTCGCGGGAGGTGAGTTCGTTTACTCATACAGAGCCATGGGCACGCTCGCGGCATGGATCTCCGGCTGGGCGATCACATTCGCCTACTTGGGGATAGTGGCATTCGAAGGCGTGGCTTTTGTGGCCGCCATGGATTACCTAGTCAAGATACCAAGGATGGGGTACCTGTGGAGCATTGCAGGCCAGGATGTCTACGTATCATGGGCTATGGTCGGCGTCGTGATGGGAGGTTCCCTGTGTTATTTCAACTACCGCGGCATAAAGAGCGCAAGTCGATTTCAGAATTGGGCCACGTTGTTTCTCGCAGTCGGGGGAATCTCCTTTTTTGTCGCAGGAGCCTTTAGGGGGAGCATATCAAATATCGGTCCCATATTTCAGTCGACTCCAGGGTTTGCGTCTGTACTCCTTATGTGTCCAGCACTCTACTTAGGCTTCAGCGTCATACCGCAGGTGGCGGAGGAGGTGAACATTCCCACTAAGGTAGTCGGCAAACTTCTTGTATTCTCTGTCGTGTTGGCTGCGCTATGGTATGTGATGATCATCTTTGGCGTTGGCATGGCTGCACCAAGTGAAGTCAGAGCTACGTATGATATCCCTGTAGCTGACTCAATGGCTAACCTGTTCAATAGCGATATCGTGGGCGGGTTTATGATAATAGCGGGTATAGCAGGGATAATAACAAGTTGGAACGCGTTCATAATAGCGGCAAGCAGGATACTATTCGCTATGGGTAGGGCCAAGTTGCTGCCCCCGATATTCAGTTCTCTGCATCCAAAGCACCAAACTCCGTGGTTCAGCATCCTTTTGGTGTTTGCCGTGGGCGCCATTGCCCCATTCCTTGGCAAGAATGCTCTCATGTGGTTTCTGAATGCAAGCTCCCTTGGAAGTACGGTGGCCTACGTGATGGTGGCAATAGCCCTCTTGGTGTTGAAGAAGAAGGAACCGGGGCTCACGCGTCCTTACTCCATGAGCCGTATAGCAGCTTACATCGCCCTTGTCATATCGGTCGGATTCCTGCTGCTCTTCCTGCCCATAAGCCCCGCTGCGCTCAAGCTGCCAGAGTGGACGATCGTGCTCATATGGGCGATAATCGGAATGCTCCTGGCGGCGGTGGCAAAACCGACCATGGCCGGAGTATCATGGGCCGAGCGCGAGCGGTTGATATTCGGGGGTGAACTCGCGAGGAGGAGCCCGGATTGGCAAGGCCGATGATAACAGTGGGGTAATGCCTGATAGACGCTGGACCCGAAATGGCAGCACAGGAATTATCGCAGCATCGATTAAAAGGGGAAAGACGTGAGGCGGCATGGAAGGAAATAGATGTCGAAAGATGAGAGCCCTCATCTTCATGCTGCTATCCACCGCCTATTTTGCTGCAGTGTTCCAAAGATACTCGCTGGGTGTGGTGACCGAGGAACTATCGAGAGAGCTGAATGTAGGGACAGTCGAGCTGGGCTTCATGTCGTCTGCATACTTCATGGCATGCGCTGCTTCGCAACCTCTAGTAGGGGTTCTCACCGACAGGTTCTCGCCACTCATCATGGTGGCTGGATGCCTAGGGGTTGGAGCAATAGGAACCTGGGTGTTCGCGGAAGCTCGTTCGATCTCCATGGCGTTCCTTGGAAGGATTGTCGTCGGGGTGGGGCTTTCAGGTGTATTCGTGCCGGGCGTCAAGGCAATAGGAATGGCCTACGGAGCAGACAAGTTTGCATCTGCCAACGGGGTTTTCATTGCAATTGGCAACGCAGGCTCGGTGTTGGGGACCGCCATCGTCGTATGGTTGATATCGATGATCGGCTGGCGTAGCTCGTTCGTCGCGGTGGGAGCGGCGCTCATATGCCTTGCAGTACTATGCTGGGCGGTTGACAGAGCAGGAAGAAGCAACATGGAGAGGTGTGCGGGCAATGATGCGGCCCGGGTAGAGGGTCCTTCTCTACAATCCATTTGCAGAGGGCCCGCTGTGTTCCTCCGAGATAGGAACCTGTGGCTGGTCAACTTGTTCATGTTCTCAAGGTTTGGCTCACAGGCGGCCTTCCAGGGAGTATGGGGTGTACCCTACATAATGAGTGTATATGGCGAGACGAGAGAGCGGGCAGCCATCAGTGTCATGATGATAGGTTTGGGCTACATCGTAGGCTCTCCTATAGCGGGATGCCTCGCAGATCGGATCACCAAGACAAGGGGTAGCACTTTTGCTGCAAGGCGCATAGTCCTTGCGGCAACGACCGGTCTCTATGCACTCACATGGGTGCCGTTGACCCTCTTGCCAGGCAAGTACGACCTCTGGGTCTGTAATGCGCTCCTTTTCATGATGGGAGCGGGAGCGAGCTCAGTCGGACTGTCTTTCTCAATTGTGAACGAGTCGTATCATCCGAAGATGGCGGGACAGGCGATGTCTATAGCAAACGTAATGTCGATCTTTGGCGCGGCTGCCGTCCCGCCGATTGTGGGAGCAATAATACAAAAGGCCACCGATGCCGGAGTAGGGGCAAGAGCGACTTATGGTCACTCTATGTGGCCTTGCCTTATCGCGGGATTCGTCTCATGGCTGAGCGTCATCCTTCTGAGCGTGGACCAGGGTATAGGCCCCCGGGCACGTGCGGAGCAGTAGGTGACATGACGTAGCAAGACTCCTGCAGCTGAGACAGTAAGCAGGTTTCCCCAAGCGCCTTAGCCCAATCAGGCGGCCAATGTCTGAACCCTTGAAGGTCGGTCATGACCGAAAAGGGACCGCGCCGGAGAACAGTATGCTTCCTGGGCAACCTAGCCCCCAGGCCTCTTGAGGAATGGCTGATTCCTGCTCGCAAGGTGGAGGAGTGCCGCGAAGCCGGACCGGCGCATGTGGGCAACTGCTTCTGGGACAGGCTCGCAATAGCGGATCTCGTCGAAGCGGATCTGACCTGTTTGAACGACGACGCCTTGTACCGCAACCTCGACCGGCTGTACGCCTGCCGCGGTCAGATCGAGAAAGGGCTCGCGTTGAGGGAGAGGGATCTGTTCAACCTTGACGCCACCGTGTACTTCTACGACCTTACGTCCACGTATTTCGAGGGCCAAGTTGTCCTTCCTACGGCCGATAGAGGAACCCTTAGGATCCGGCGCAGCTCGGCGCCGGATCCCGAACACATCAGAATCTAAGATGCCCTGAACCTTCCGCACACCGTCATGGCGCCAATGAAAACGTGGTCTAGCACGTAGTGACTAGTTTCCGCTTTTCACCCCCGTTGAAGTGGGCGTTTGTCACGTGAGTGCGGAAGCTGGGTTAGCTCCTGATTGATCTTCTGGATTTGCGCCCTTGCCCGGTACAGTTTCGTGTGCCTCCCAACCAGCACTTTTGCCAGATCGCCCCTGTCCTTCGGCACGTAGTCGTACCGGGTCTTTCCCTCTACTCTGCGGGAGATGTAGAGAACCGGGCCGTGGAGCTCTCCGTGGGTGCACTTACACCCGGGCTTGCCGCACTTCCTGTACTTCTCCACGATAGGTAAGCAACCCGGCAGTGAACAGTTTCCTGCTCCCATAAGCCTGCCCGTCTTCGACACCGCGTAGGCAAACAATGCGCGTAGCAGCAGATAGATCGGCCATTGGAGACGCGAGGCCGAGGAGTCGTGTTACTACGCGTTAGGCCTTGTTCTGAGGCTGATTTCGTGGATTCTCTTGGGTTCGCTGACTTCCAGACAGGTCAGAATGGCCTTCTGAGCTGCGCTGATCTCCGTGCGCTGTATGACCTGTCCATCGGGAGTCCCGATCTCAACAATGCGTATCCTTTCGAGTTGGCTTCTGATCCTCGCCCACGACTCGCCCACCTTGACCTCCAGGTTCTCCTTGACGGTCCTGTACCGGCCTTGACGGGACAACGCCTCCTCTACGGAATCCATTCCGGCCCGCATGCGCTCTCCAGCGATGTAGTGGCCGCCGATGAGATGCTGGCCGCCTCAGCTATCATGAGAGCCGCGGCTCTGTTCGCTGCTCCACTTGACCACCGGCATCACCTCCGAATGGGCATCATTGCGTCCGCAGTATCAGGACGGTGATGCCATGGCTGTTCTTAGTGACACGTGTCTTTACACGTGCTAATGTTGGTCTGAAGTGTGTGTACGATGTCTATTCGTCCCGGGAAGTGATCAGGATGCTCAAGGCCGACGGCTGGTGTCTGGTTAACGTAGTCGGCGATCATCACCAGTTCAGGCATCGAACAAAGAAAGGCAGAATCACAGTCACGCACTCGAAGAAGGATGTGCCGGTTGGAACTCTTAAAGCCATCGAAAAGCAGTCGGGCGTCCGATTCTAGCCCCCCAAAGCGAAAGGCAGTGATCTAGCTATGGGATTAGATCGATACATCTTCCCAGCCATCTTCACCTATGCTGAAGACGGCATATCCATCGAATTCCCGGATCTGCCGGGATGTCTTCCCTGTGCGAACTCCACGGAGGAGGCGCTCGGGAACGCGCGGCAGGCTCTAGGATTGCACCTGTATGGAATGGAACAAGACGGCGATGACATCCCGTCGCCCACTCCGGTTGAGATGATCCGAACCGGCGAAAAGCAAGTTCTCATGCTTGTCGACACATGGATGCTGCTGATACGCGATGCCATAGAGAGCCGGGCCGTAAAGAAAACGCTTACGATCCCCGCGTGGCTGAACACGATGGCAGAGTCGAACAACGTCAACTTCTCACAGGTTCTGCAATCAGCGCTCAAGGAACGTCTGGGGGTAGTTGAGCCTCGTTGACGACGGTGCGGAAGCCGCGGGACCTGGGCGGGACGGGCCGCATTGACCCGCCCAGGCGGCTGTAGTGGCCTCGTTGCCGCAGATCCAGGAGCACTGGCCATTGCTTGGGCCAGCGCTCCTGGCTAATCCTTGTTGAGTGGCCACGCCATGATCATGCGTGCCGCTTGCCGTGAGCTCACTGATGGTCTGCGCGATATGGCTGTACTCCTTCCACAGGATCCCACCGATCAGTACATGTGCCGCATAGGCCACAGCGCTCACAGTGCCGCTTATGGAAGCGATCCTCCACAGGTTTCAGCCTCAGCTCCCGGGAGACCTTCCCGGGTGATGTGG